>JBMOIK010000081.1:0-13107 GCA_049317365.1 Rectinemataceae bacterium
GCGTATAGCCCACCATCCCGGTCGTGAAGACCACCTCGCCTTCTGCGTCGCGCAACGCGCCAAAGGCCCGACCCTCGAATTCACTGCCGTCCTCGAGCCTGAGGATGGCAGTCCGCCTTCCCCGAGGCGCCTTTGAATCCCCAACCGCGTCCACCATCAGCAGCCTCCACAGCATAGCTTCTTCTCATAGATACATTACAGGAAAAAAAAGAGGCGAATCAAGCCAGATTCGGCACATTTCGTGTCGATTGTAGCTTGATTCGCCCCTTCAGGTCTCTCTACCGGCCGCCGCTTCCGTCGGCTTTGCGTTTTCGATACAATTCGCCTGTGAACAGCTCAGTCCTCGCCGAGGGTCTCACCGCCCTGGGATTGCCCTCGGATGGCGATCTCCACGAAAGGCTGGCCCGCTACGCCCAGGCCATTGAAGAGTGGAACCCCGCCTACGGCCTTGTGGGAGCGACGGGCGACGAACTCATCATCAAGCACATCCTCGACAGCCTGGCGCCCCTGTCCATCATCGACCGCCTCGCTGCAGCCCGCCCGCGCTGCAGCCTCGCCGACCTCGGAACCGGGGCTGGCCTTCCCGGCATTCCACTCGCGCTTGCTCGCCGTGCCTTCGATGTAGCGCTGATCGATCGCATGACGCGCCGCATTCGCTTCCTCGAAGCCATGAAGTCCGAACTTGCCCTTGGCACTGTCCAGATCATCGAAACCCAGGTCGAGCACGCTAAAGGTGCCTGGGACCTCGTGACCTTCCGCGCCTTCAGGCCCTTCGAGCGCAAACTCTTCAAGCGTGTATTCGCCCTCTGCGCCCCGGGCGGTTATGTGGTCGCCTATAAAGGAAAAATGGAGCGAGCGAAGGCCGAGTTAGCTGAAATCGAAGGGCTCTATTCCAGCGCGGAGTTCCACCCTGTCAAGGTGCCCTTCCTCGAAGACGAGCGCTGCGTCGTGGTGCTCTCGCCTGCGCTGAAAACAAAGACCTAATTGAATAGCTTCCTCTCCATTTGAGGGAAGAAGCCGAGATATCCAAGGATTTCAGAATGGAGATCCATGAAGCCATCCTTGCGATACACATGGCTTAATTCGTTGCGGATATCCAGGGCCTGCAGGGCACCTTCAAAGTCCCGTATCGCCATTGCGAAATGGTTCCGGAGATGTTCTCCATGTACTTCCATACTATCCTATCCCGGAGCCCGAGGCTCCGAAGTGGCTCTGGGGCAAAATCGAAATTGACAATATCGACAGAATGCGGAATCGGACTATACTCAACCCATTCCTCGATGCGACGCTTGAACCGGATGAAGTCATCCCTTTCCAGACCACGGATCCCGATATCAAAATCAGAACTGCGCCGGGCCAAGCCCTTCGCTCGAGAGCCAAATCCGTTTGCTGCATCGGACAACATTCCTCACGCCGGTATTCCGAGTGCCTTCCCTGCCGCCTCGAATTCCAGGAGGAGGCGACGCCGCAGGCCGACATCAGCCAGACCGTAGCGAAGTCCGTTCAGGTTGATCTGCCAGAGCTCGGCGAGCGAGAGGCCCGCCTCCTCATTTGCCAGCCTGTACTCCCGGATGAGATCAGTGCCGAAGAAGGGCGGATCATCCGTGGACAGGGTCACCGGCAGCCCCGCATCCACCATGCGCCTAATTGGATGTTTGGCGATATCGGTGTAAGCAGTCAGACAGGCGTTGCTCGAAAGGGCCACGTCGCAGCAGATCCGGCGCTCCGCCAGCAAGGCAAGGACAGCCTCGTCCTCGACGGCGCGTATGCAGTGCTGGATACGCTGGGCGCCGAGGTCCAGGACAGCCTGCCTCACATGCTCGGCATCGGCGGTTTCTCCCGCGTGCGCCACACAGGGATAACCGGCCATCCGCGCGCGTTTGAAGTAGGGCGCAAAGGGAGCGAGGGGGAATCCCGCCTCCGGTCCACCCAGGCCCATGGCCACAACTAATGGGTTCGCATTGGCTTCCAGAAAAGCCGCGGTGAAGTCCCCGCTCTCGGGGGCGGCTTCGCTGGGGATATCGGTGATCAGTCTCGTCACTGGCCCGCCAGAAGCCTCCGCTTCCTGTAGGCGGCGTGTCACCACTTTGAAGGCCCGATCCGCCCCTATGCCGAATTTCTCATGGTTATAGGGCGAAAAATGAACCTCGGAATAGCGGATGTTCTGCCTCCGGCACTCCGCGACAAAGCCGTCGACCATTCCGGGCAGCCATTGCCCAGAGTGTATCGGGTGAAATCGTGCCTTCAAGATGAAGGTGGACCTCAGTCTTCGGCATTGCAGCGATCGTTTCGCGGTCGGTCATCGACGCCTCCTTCCCAAAAAAAAGAGCTGCCCGCGCCATCTCCATTCTGGAGAAACACAGGCAGCTCGATACCCAGATCAGATCTTCGCGAGTTCGGCAGCCTTGTCCGTTTTCTCCCAACTAAAACCATCACGCCCAAAGTGCCCGTATGCAGCAGTCTTCTGGTAAATGGGCTTCTTGAGATCGAGGGTCCTGATGATCCCGGCTGGATCGAGTTCGAATACCTTCCGGACAGCTATGGAAATCTTCTCTTCCGGATATTTGCCCGTACCGAAGGTATCTACCATCACGGAAACCGGATCGGGCACCCCGATGGCGTAGGCAAGCTGGACTTCGCAGCGCTCTGCGAGGCCAGCGGCAACGATGTTTTTTGCAACATACCTGGCCATATAGGCGGCAGAGCGGTCAACTTTGGAGGGGTCCTTTCCCGAGAAGGCTCCACCACCATGGCGTCCCATCCCACCATATGTGTCTACTATGATCTTGCGGCCCGTGAGGCCTGTATCACCCATAGGCCCCCCTATGACAAAGCGCCCCGTCGGGTTGATGAGGAACTTGGTGCTCTTGTCCAGCAGGCCAGTCTTTTCCAATACAGGCTTGATGATCTCTTCGATGATGGCTTCGCGGAGCACGGGATGGGTGATATCCGGATCATGCTGATGCGATACGACTACCGTATCAATTCGTATAGGTTTGTGACCCTCGTACTCGAGCGTGACCTGGCTCTTGGCGTCAGGCCGCAGCCAGGCGATTTTCTTGGACTTGCGAAGATCGGTCGCACGGTGGAGAATCTGGTGCGCGTACATGATGGGGGCCGGCATGAGCTCAGGCGTCTCCTTGCAGGCGAAACCGAACATCATGCCCTGATCGCCCGCACCCTGCCTGCCCTTGAACTCATCCAGGCCCTTTCCGACGACACCCTGATTGATGTCCGGAGACTGGGAATGGATCGTATTAAGTACAGCCATCGACTCGTAATCGATGCCATAATCAGGGTTCGTGTAACCGATCTCGAAGACGACATCCCGCGCAAGCTTCTGGATATCGACATAGGTAGTAGTAGTTATCTCTCCGCCGACAAGGACCATTCCGGTCGTGGCGAAACACTCACAGGCAACGTGGCTCTCGGGATCATCCCGAAGGCAGGCATCCAGGACAGCATCGGAAACCTGGTCGCAGAGCTTGTCGGGATGACCCTCACCCACCGATTCCGAGGTAAAAAAGTATCGTGACATATAATGGTTCCTCTCTTTGTCTCTAGTAGCGGTATGAATCGGTCTTGTAGGGACCGGTCTTCGCGATACCTATATACACTGATTGCTTATCGCTCAATTCGGTGAGTACGGCGTTCAGCTTGCCGATGTGCATCCGGGCCACTTCCTCGTCAAGCTGGCGGGAGAGCACGGTGACACCCGGCTTTGCGCTTTCACGCGACTTCCACAGTTCGATCTGGGCGAGGACCTGGTTGGTAAAGGATGTCGACATGACAAAGGAGGGGTGACCCATGGCGCAGCCCAGGTTTACAAGGCGGCCCTCGGCCAGGAGGATGATGGAGTGGCCGTCAGGGAAGAGGTAGCGGTCAACCTGGGGCTTGATGTTGATACGCGTGATTCCCGGGAAGGCGAAGAGGTCGGCAACCTGGATCTCGTGGTCGAAGTGCCCGATGTTGCAGACGATGGCCTGGTCCTTCATCTTCTTCATGTGTTCAATTGTGATGATATCGACATTGCCGGTGGCGGTCACGAAGATGTCGGCCCGCGAAAGGGCGTTCTCCACTGTTGTGACCTCGTAGCCTTCCATCGCTGCCTGGAGGGCGCAGATGGGATCGATTTCGGTGACGATGACCCGGGCGCCCTGGCCCCGGAGGGACTGGGCGCAACCCTTGCCCACGTCGCCGTAACCACAGACCACGGCTATCTTCCCCGCAAGCATCACGTCGGTTGCCCGCTTGATGCCGTCGATGAGGGACTCCCTGCAGCCATAGAGGTTGTCGAACTTGCTCTTGGTCACCGAGTCGTTGACGTTGATGGCCGGGACGAGGAGCTTGCCCTCTTCGGCCATCTTGTAGAGGCGGTGCACACCCGTGGTCGTCTCCTCGGAGACACCCTTCCATGCCTTTACAACCTCGTGCCAGCGCCTGGGGCTCTGCTTGAGGATGGCCTTGAGGCGGTCGACGAGGGCCTGTTCGTCGGCATTGTCACATTTGCGGTCGAGGACGGCTGGGTTGTTCTCAGCCTCGTAGCCGAGGTGGATCATGACTGTCGCATCACCGCCGTCATCGACGATGAGCTGGGGACCGAGGGCCCCGGGGAAGCTCAAGGCCTTGTCGAGGAGGTCCCAGTATTCCTCGAGGGTTTCGCCTTTCCACGCGAAGACGGGCACGCCCTCGGGCATGTCGGCGCTGCCTGAACCCACTACGACAGCGGCCGCCGCATGGTCCTGGGTCGAAAAGATGTTACAGCTCGCCCAACGCACATCGGCACCGAGGATCTTGAGTGTCTCGATGAGTACCGCAGTCTGCACCGTCATGTGGAGCGACCCGGTGATGCGCACGCCCTTCAGGGGCTGGGCCTTGCCAAAGCGCTCACGGGCTGCCATGAGCCCCGGCATTTCCTTTTCCGCGAGATCGAGTTCCTTCCGGCCGAACGAGGCCAGAGCGATATCCCTGATCGAATAATCCATTCTTCTCTCCCCTTCCTTATTCTTTCGAAGTCATGAGTGCGTCGAGCACCCCTTTATCGTCATAATTATCACGAAAACGCTTCACGAATTCGGCCGTCCCGAAGGCGTGCCCCTGCGGACCGTTCCTCTCGAGGCAGTATACCGCGGCCAGGGACCCGATCTGCCCACAGAGCGTCCAGTCCCAGCCCTGCGCATAGCCCGTGAGGAATCCTCCCCTGAATGCGTCACCCACGCCCGTAGGATCGACTATGCTGTCCTCGCGGATCGTGGCTATCATGGATTCCTGATCCCTCGAGCAAAAGCGTGCGCCTTCCTTGCCGAGGGTCACCACAAGATACTCCACGCGCTCCTGGATTTCCGAGGCAGCCAGACCGGTCTTGGACTTAATCAATTCAAACTCGTACTCGTTGCAAAAAAGGAACTTCGCGCCACTGAGGTCCCGGGCGAGCTCCTCGCCATTCAAGCGCGCAACCTGCTGGCTGGGGTCGTAGAGGTAGGGAATGCCGAGGTCCCTGCATTCCTTGGCGAACTTCTTCATCGCACCGGGATCGTTGGGGGAGATGACGACAAGGTCGGGGACAAAGCCGGCCTCCGCGACCGATTGCGTGGCTGCCTGGGCCATGGCCCCCGGGTAAAATGAAGCCAGTTGGGCTGATTCCCGGTCGGTCGTGGCAAAAAAGGAGGCTGTATGCTCACCCGGAATGACCTTCATCAAGGCAGTGTCTACGCCACTGGCCTCGAGCCAGGCGCGATACTCAGCAAAATCCTCTCCTACCGTCGCCATGATGCGGGGTCGCTGTCCGAGGAGGGCCATCGTATAGGCAATGTTCGGAGCTATGCCGCCACGGAGACGGATCATGGACTCGACGAGAAAGGAAAGGCTTATCGAGGAAAGGCTCTCCGGCAGGAGGTGCTCCTTGAAGGAGCCGGGGAATTTCATGAGGTAATCGAAGGCGACTGAACCGGTAAGGAGTAACTTCATGCTCACCTCGCAACCTGAGATTCATTAGGATCGTAGTTCAACTCGGTCCGAAGCCAGCGCTCGGATTCTTCGGGGGCTTCCCCCCGCCTCCTAGCGAAATCCACAAGCTGGTCCCGTCCGAGCTTTCCAACGGCAAAGTACCTAGCCTCAGGATGGCTGAAGTACCAACCCGAAACCGAGGCCGCCGGTACCATCATATTGGATTCGGTCAGCACTATTCCAGTGTGCGTCACCGCATCGAGAAGCTCGAAAATGAGGCGCTTTTCGCGATGGTCGGGGCAGGGAGGATAGCCCGGAGCCGGACGGATCCCGCGATAGCGGACCTTCAGCAGATCTTCAGTTGAAAATGCCTCGTCTGGCGCATAGCCCCAGAAGAGCTTCCTGAAATCCTCGTGGAGCTTTTCCGCTGCAGCTTCGGCCAGGCGGTCGGCCAGAATCTTGATAAGGATTGAGCCATACTCGTCGCCTGCAGTAGCGAAGGCCGCAAGGCTCCTGTCAAGCCCGACCCCGGCTGTGATGGCAAAGGCACCGATCCAGTCCTTCCTGCCGCCCTTGACGCTTTCAATGAAATCGGCATGGCAGAGGTAGGCACTCCCATCATCCTTTTTCCGCTGCTGCCTCAGGCAGGGAAGCCGCGAGCGGAGCTCCTTTCGGAACTCATCCTTATAGATAAGAATATCATCACCCTCAGCGGCCGCCGGGAAAATCCCATAGACACCATGAATTGCCAGGAGGCCCTCGCGACCTGCCCGCACAAGCATGCTTCGCGCGTCCCCAAGGAGCTTCCGGGCCTCCTCCCCCATGGCCGGATCCTCAAGAATCCCAGGATAGTTTCCCTTCATCTCCCAGGCCAGGAAGAAGTGGGTCCAGTCAATATATGCTTCTAACTGTGAGATGTTGTAGCTGACCCCCTTGAGGCCGCTCTGGCGAGGCGGCACAGGTACAGAGGCCTGGTTTGTCGCCACAAAGGGATGTTTCCGGGCCTCAGCCATAGGGAGGTACTCGGTTCCTTCGCGCTTTTTTCTTTGTATTTCACGGTTCTTCACGTGCGAGGCTTCGAGCCTTCCGCGAAAGTCCTTCACTCGAAGGGGATTGAGAAGGTCCTCGAGGACGCCAGGGGCGATGGATGCATCGGCTACATGGACAACAGGACCTGAATAGGCAGGCGCAATGCGAAGGGCCGTATGCATGGGGTTTGTGGTTGCACCCCCGACAAGCAGTGGCAATTTCATGCCACGCTCCTCCATCATGCTGGCCACCCGGGTCATCTCCTCGAGCGAGGGGGTGATGAGGCCGGAAAGGCCGATCACATCGACCTGTCGCGATACGGCTTCTTCGAGAATCACTTCGGCGGGCACCATCACCCCGAGGTCGATAACCTCATAGTTATTGCAAGCCAGAACTATTGCAACTATGTTTTTCCCGATGTCGTGGACATCGCCCTTTACCGTGGCGATCAGCATCCTTCCCCGGCTCGAGCGGCCCTGGGTCTTTTCTGCCTCGATGTAGGGCCTTAGGACGGCCACAGCCTCCTTCATTACCCGGGCGCTCTTGACCACCTGGGGCAGGAACATCTTGCCCTCGCCGAAGAGCCTCCCCACGATATTCAGGCCGTCCATGAGGGGGCCTTCGATCACGTCGAGGGCACGCGGATATTCCTTCCGGAGTTCCTCCACGTCACTGGCGATGTGCGAGGTCCAGCCCTTCACGAGGGCATGGCCCACACGGGTGGCCAGCGGAAGCTTCCTCCAGGCCGGATCCTCAGCCTCAGCCTGGGCTCCTCCCTGGAAGGTCGCCGCGATATCGAGGAGGCGCTCGGTCGCGTCCGCCCTCCGGTTCAGCACGAGGTCCTCGATCCTTTCCAGCGCAAGAGGAGGGATTTCCTCGTAGGAGAGGAGCTGCCCCGGATTGACAATGCCGAGGTCCATGCCAGAGCGCTTGGCATGGTAGAGGAAGACCGCGTGAATGGCGCCCCTCAAGGCATCATTGCCCCGGAAACTGAAGGATACGTTGGAAACCCCGCCCGACACCAAGGCTCCCGGCAGGTTTTCCTTGATAAAGGCACAAGCCTCAAGATAATCTACCGCATAATTGCGATGTTCCTCGATACCCGTCCCGATGGCAAAGATGTTCGGGTCGAGGATGATGTCCTGGGGCTCGAAGCCTCCCTCATCGACAAGGAGGTGATAGGCCTGGGCGCAGATTTCCTGCTTGCGCTTTGCGCTGTCAGCCTGGCCCTTTTCGTCGAAGGCCATCACCACGACAGCGGCCCCGAGCTTCCGTATCGTGCGGGCCTTTTCGAGGAAGGCTCCGACCCCTTCCTTGAGGCTGATGGAATTGACAATGCCCTTCCCCTGCATGCGCTTGAGCCCGGCCAGGACCGTCTCCCAGCCTGAGGAGTCGATCATGAAGGGAACGCGGGCGATATCAGGTTCAGTTGCGATGATATTTATGAACTGCCCCATCTCGGCGGCAGAATCAAGGAGGGCCTCGTCCATGTTGACATCGATGGCCTGGGCCCCAGCCTCGACCTGCTCCCGTGCGATCTCTGCGGCCTCTGCATAGTTCCCCTCCCGTATCAGGCGGAGGAACTTGCGGGAGCCCGCGACATTCGTGCGCTCCCCCACATTGAAAAAGAGGCTCGCCTTTCCGATCTCGGAGGCTTCGAGACCCGAAAGGCGCGTCGAAGGCTCGCTCTCGGGAAGCCTCCTCGGCGGGAGGCCCCTCATGGCGCCGGCAATGGCTCGTATGTGGTCGGGAGTGGTTCCACAACAACCACCAACTATGTTTATTCCGCTCCCCGCCTCGCCGTCCAGGGCACGCCGCGCCAGGGTTCCAAGCACGCGCGCCATGTTTTCAGGCGTATCGTCATACAGCCCAAGTTCATTGGGAAGCCCCGCATTGGGGTGAACACTCAAAGCCGTCCGGGCAAAGCGACCCAGCTCCTCCACATGGCTCACGATGCCTTCGGCGCCGAGCGAGCAATTCAGGCCTATGGAAAGGGGTCGGGCATGCTCCAGGGAATAGAGGAAGGCCCTGGCGGTCTGGCCCGAAAGCGTGCGTCCCGCCGCATCGGTGATCGTCCCGGATATCATCAGCGGGTATTCTGTTCCACAGCGCTCGAAATGGTTAAGTGCAGCGAATACCGCAGCCTTGGCATTGAGTGTATCGAAGACCGTCTCGATGAAAAGAATGTCGGCTCCACCCTCTATGAGACCTCGGATCTCCTCGTCATAGGCCTCCACAAGGCCATCGAAATCAATGGCGCGATAACCTGGCTTGTCCACGTCAGGCGAAATGCTCAGGGTCTTGCTTGTGGGTCCGATCGATCCGGCGACGAATCTGGGCCCAGCCCAGACGACCTTCTCAAACTCGTCGCAGGCTTGCCGCGCGAGCCTCGCGCCCTCCCGCGCAAGCTCGAAAACATGGGCTTCCATCCCATAATCAGCCTGGCTCACCGACGTTGAATTAAAGGTATTGGTTTCGATGATGTCTGCGCCGGCATCAAGATACGCGCGATGGACTGCCACTATCAGCTCGGGCCTCGTGAGACTCAAGAGGTCATTGTTCCCGCGAAGCGACTTAGGGTGGGTCGAGAACCTGGTCCCTCGGAAATCCTCCTCCGAAAGACTATGCTGCTGGATCATGGTACCCATGGCGCCATCGAGGATGAGGGTGCGCTCCCCTAGGAGCTTCTCCAATTTATCAAACCGCAGACTTCGCTTCATGGGGACCTCGATCTTTCATAAGAAGTATGACTATTCACGCGATCACTCTATCGCCCAATGACGCGCAACGCGAGGTCAACCCTTCCGAAAGGCGCGGAAAGTTGCACCCCCTGGACGCGATCGAGGACGCTACGATACATCTCGGCAGCGATGGCGACGCTTATATCCCGGGCAGCCTCAGGGCTCATGGCTCCCTCGAATCTCTTCATGATCTCTTCGGGAATTTCGACTCCCGGCACCTCGGTGGCCATAAACTGGGCATTCCGGAGGCTCGTAAGAGGCCAGATCCCTATGATGATTGGAATACCGGTCTTCTGGCGCTCGAGGCGCTCCAGAAAACGGACGAGGGCAGGGACATGAAATACCGGCTGCGTAATAGCCCATTCCGCTCCGGCTTCGACCTTCTTTTCAAAGCGCCGCATCTCCTGTTCAAAATCAGAGGCAAGCGGATTGACGCCGACACCGAGGGAAAGCGAACTGGCGGAGCTCAGGGGCTTGCCGCCGATGTCAAAGCCCCCATTCAGTCGCTGCGCCATTTTCACAAGGCCGATCGAGTCGATGTCAAAGACCCCGGTAGCATCGGGATAATCGCCAAGCTTGGGCGGGTCGCCCGTCACCAATAGCACATTTCGCAGGCCAATAGCCTGCATCCCAAGAAGGTCTGCCTGCATGCCGATCAGGTTCCGGTCACGGCAGGCATAGTGCATGATCGTCTCAATGCCGACCTTCTGCTCTACAAGTACAGCCGAGACCAGGGCGCTCATCCTCGAACTGGCGCGCGGCCCATCGGGCAGGTTGACGGCATCCAAGCCGGCATCAAGGGCCTTGTGCGCGCCTGCCAGGAGCTTGGCTGGGTCACTTCCCAAGGGGGGCAGCAACTCGATGGTGAAAACCTTTTCTCCCTTTGCCAATTTGGAAGACCATCGGGATTTTTCGGCGAAGGGAAGCCTCGGCTTCTCTTCGATCGCAGGGCTGTCCACCCTTGCGACCAGTTCGATCGTCGAACCATGAGATAAGGCTCGATGGTGCCGCATGGCCTGGGACATGGCCTTTGTATGCCTCGGTGTCGTACCGCAGCAGCCGCCAACAAAGCGAACCCCCTCTTCGAGGAAGCGCTTGGCGAAGGTGGCGAAATACTCAGGATTGGACATATACATCATCCGGCCATCGACGTCCCTCGGCAGACCCGCATTGGGTTCCACGATGATCGGCACAGAGATGCGGTGCTTGAACTTCTTGACAATCTCCAGCATCTGCAGCGGCCCCAGGTGGCAATTGAAGCCCATCACATCCACGCCAGTCGAAATGATCCTGTCAATCGCGACTTCGAGGCTCGGGCACCCTGGCAGCAGCCCTTCCTCGTCCACGGCAACGCAGGCAAAGATGGGCAGGGATGTGTCGATATCCCTGATCGCCAGGACTGCCGCCTCGACCTCTTCGACCTGCGTGAAGGTCTCGAGGATGATGCAATCCACTCCCCCCTCGACCAGAGCCCCAGCCTGCCCGCGAAAGTCAGAGCGCGCATCGCCAAAGGACATTGACCCAATTGCTTCGATATGTATCCCGAGCGGGCCGATCGATCCCGCGACCTTGAGGGTCTTACCCGCGACATCCTTAGCCAGGCGCGCGGCCTGCTGATTGATCTCATGGACTCGTTCCTCGAGCCCGAACTGCTTCAGCCTCGGCCGCGAGGCCCCCCAGCTGTTGGTTGTCAGTATCTCGGCGCCTGCATTCCGGTAGTCCCGGTGTATGTCCGAGACAAGACCCGGCGACACAAGGTTGGCTTCCTCATAATTCCTGTTGATGAAGAGTCCACGATTGTAAAGCTCAGTCCCGATGGCGCCATCGAAAAGCGCCGACCTTGTCCACGAATCTCCAAGCATTGGCATATTCTGCATCCTTTTTTTTGGCAGTGAAGAATCAGAAAGAGAATCAGACAGGATGACAGGATAGACAGGATTAACAGGAAATAATTAGAAGGAAGTAATCTTTTTTTCTCCACCCCTATCCCCTTCTTGTCCTGTCCCTCCTGTTCATCCTGTTATCCTGTCCTCTCCCTCTTTCTATCGAACAAGAATCAGACAGGATGACAGGATAGACAGGATTAACAGGAAACAATTGTTAATAATATATATATCTCACAGACCCCACCATGGAATTGCCGATATCGATCCTGAAAGCTCAAGGGGATAGGGGCAGCGGCAGACAATGTAACCGCGCCGGGCTCTATCGGGATGGTCTTTCATGAAGGCTAGCATGTGCTTTGCGTCGGAGAGGGTGGGACGCTCGGTCCACTTGACCTCAATGGGATAGATCGATCCTTCGTCCTCGATTATGAAGTCGACCTCGGCACCAGCGCTCGTCCTGAAGTAGGAAAGGGTGCCGCTGCCCTTGTATCGCAGCCTCTTGTAGATCTCCCCGCCAACCCATTGCTTGAAGAGAGGTCCCGGATTGGCCCTGACCGTATCCATATCGAGATGCAGCCTGGCGGCGGCATTTCGCATGCCAAGGTCGAAAAACAGGAAGCGCGGACTGGAAAGTGCCGACTTTCGTGGGCTGCCCGAAAATGCGGGAATCGTGTAACCAAGGAACATGTCCTCAAGTAGCTGGTAATGGGCGCGAATCGTCGGGGCAGAGAGCCCTGATTCCCTGGAAAGAGCCTGCAAGTTGAGGATACCGCCTGATTCTGCCGCCGCAAAACGGAGAAAACGCAGAAATAGGCCATAATCACGGATGGCTGTCTCCCGTCTGATTTCTTCCTCGAGATGTGCCGTGACGTAGGACCTGAGAACCTCGCGCCTTTCCTCAGGCACAACGATGGTCGCGATTCCGGGAAGATCTCCAAACAAAAGCCGGTCCTCGAGATCGCGAAAGGGGAATTCTCCTGTAGCTTTTTCACCACGCAAGGGAGGGAGGAGACTGCCCTCCGCCATCAGGGCCTCAACAGGAATACCAACAGGCGCCGCGCGCTGATATTCCGGATTGGTCAAGGCCTCAAGGGAATGAAGGATGCTCCTGCCAGGCAAAGGGTTTGCGCCAGTAGCCCTGAGCTTTCGCGCCGAGCTTCCGCAGAGAATAAAACGCCAACGCCCGGGATCCTCATCGAAGAGGACCTGCACCGCATTGAACAGCTCCGGGACCAACTGCGCTTCATCAATGAACACAAACCACGGCACATCGCGCAGGGGCAGGCTGCGGCTGGCACCCGAGGCACTACGAGCTTTTCAGCAAAGGCATCCGCCGAGCTTCTCTTGTATCGTGTCATTCCGTTAGTAATACTATTTTCAGAGAGAAATTGAAAGCAACACTTTCATTTTATTCAAGAATATGAAGGCTTCTGGCGCAGGCCCGAAAACGCCCCTCAGCCACCGACCAGGGTTACTCTCCCGCCTGCGGTTTCGCGTACTTCCCA
>JBMOIK010000082.1:0-13091 GCA_049317365.1 Rectinemataceae bacterium
GGCCGCCGCGTCGAGCTTCGCGGCCTCCGACAGGATCACCTGCCCCGGACGCGCGAGGGAACAGAGCCTCGCGCCCATGTTCACGGTATCCCCGCTCACCGGGAAATCCGCGCGCGCGCTCGAGCCCACCATCCCGAGGATCACGGGCCCCCGTGCGATGCCGATGCCGACCTGAAGGCCGTCGAACTCGCCGCCGCAGCCCGTAAGTCGTTCCTGTATGGCGAGGCCCGCCCTGCAGGCCCTCTCGGTCGCAGCGCTGCCTGAAAATACCGCCACCACCTCGTCACCCACGAATTTGTCTATGTCCCCGTCCTCCGCAAGGATGATGGTCGTCTGGATCTGGAGAAGCCTGTTGAGTACGGCAACCACGGCCTCCGGATCGTGCTCGGAGGAGTAGGAGGTGAAGCCGCGGACGTCGCTGAAAAAAACGGTAGCCTCGACACGCCGGGATTCCTGCCTCCCGCCGATCGCCCCGATCGTTCCAGCCGAGACGTACTTGGTCAACTCGTACCTTTCCCGCAATCCTTTGACCATGTCATTGACGGTGGCCGAAAGCTCACCGATCTCGTCGCGGCCGCTTGCGGACACCCTGCCCTCGAAGTTCCCGCCAGAGACCTCGAGGCAGAGCTTTCCGATGGCCTTGACCGGGTTGACCACGACCTTCCGGATGAAGGCTCCCATGAGCGTCGCCAGGACCAGGGCCAGGATGGCGAAGCCCGAAATACCCGCGGCGATTATGAGGAATTCCGATCTTTCAACCGCGCTGATGTCGGTGCGGAGATCGATCACCCCGCGGACCGTGTGGTCGGAACCATGACAACCCGTGCATTTAGGAAGGTTTATCAGGGGGCGATAGACCCGGAACCAGGTCCTGTCCCCGGAGCGTTCGCGATAGGAGACATCCGAGGGAGGGAGGTTGACTGCCTCGTCGAAGCGGAGGGGAGGAAGCCTGCCCGTGGGCGCCTCTGCCCCCGGACGCTGCGCGAATTTATCCTTATGGAGGTTCGCGTTCACCGTTCGGATGGTCTCGTTGTCGGAAAAGGCGGGAACACCCGTCCTCCGCCACAGACGGAATTCAGTGCCCTCGGAGTTCCGTTCGATCTGTGCCATGAAACGGACTGCGATGGGGGCCTCGCCAGGGAGCATGAAATTCTCGATGGCCGTGTAGATGAGATCCGCCTCCGCCAGGAGGGCTGTCTCGTTCAGGCGCGCGCGTGTCGAAACAAGGGTTGTCACGAAAAAGCCGAATACCAGGCCCAGACCGAGGAGGAGGACCCCGGCAATGATCGCATCGACCTTGAAGGCTATCCCGAAGCGATGTCGGTATCCGTGGATTCTTTCCATGCCCGGATGATGGTGCTCCCACTCCCTCCTGTCAAATGACGAAACCAGCGGGAGGGGCTTAGTAAGGCCACCGGACCTTGGTATCTTGGAGGCGGAGGCACCCATGGATCTCTACGCACACCTCGCGCCCCTTTACGACAGGCTCTTTCCGGTCAATCCCGCGACGATCACCTTCCTCGCTTCCTTGATGGCTGGCAGGTCGGCCCAGGTCGATGCGGTCGACCTCGGCAGTGCCACGGGCGGCCACGCCTTCGCGCTCGCAGGAAGAGGGTGGCGGGTCACAGCCGTCGAGCCCTCGGTCGACCTCGACGCCATCGCCCGTGGCAAGGTCCAGAGCCAGGGCCCAACGCCGCTCCTTGTGCGAGGCGACATGAGGGATCTGGCCGCCCTGGTCGCCCCCGCCTCGCTCGACCTCGTACTCTGCCTCGGCAACACCCTGCCCCACCTGGCCTCGGAGGATGAGGTCAGGTCATTCATGGATGCGGCACGGAAAGTGCTGAAACCGGGCGGGGTCATTGTCCTTCAAGTGCTCAATTATGAGAGGATCAGTCCCGGCTTCGCCTTTCCGCCGATGCTGGTGGAGGGGGCGGAATTCAGGAGGAGCTACGCAGCCAGAAAAGACTCACGGCTCTCCTTCGACACCGAGCTCAGCCTTGGCGACGGCACCGTCCTCAAGGACTCGACGCCCCTCCTTCCCCTCGGCCTCGATATCCTGGCAGCCGTCCTCGGCGCCTCAGGATTCCTGAAGCCCGAGACCCGCTCCGCCTGGGATGGCGCGCCCTTCAGCCGGGCCGAAAGCCAGGTCCTCCTTGTCACTGCCCAGGTTCCATGAGGGGCCAGGGCCGCAGGGAGCAGCCGCCGGACCCGGCGCCCAGGCTCAGGCCACCACGCGCTCGACAGAAAGGCATCTTCCCGAGGAAGCATCAATTGTGAAGAGCGCCCCGTGGATGGCCGTATCTCCCTCCGCGGTCTCCATCTTGATCGGGATCTGGCTGAGGCTGCGCCGCACGCAGATGTCCCGCTTGACGCCGATGATGGACTCGATGGGACCGGTCATCCCGAGGTCGCTGATGTAGCCGGTGCCGGCAGGGAGGATGCGCTCGTCGGCGGTCTGCACGTGGGTATGGGTGCCCGCGACGGCCGCCACCCTGCCATCGAGGTGGAAGGCCAGGGCCTCCTTCTCCTCGTTGGACTCGGCATGGAAATCGATGATCGTGATGGCTCCGGGGTGCGAAGCCTCCATTTCATCGAGGATGGCCGAGCCCCCCCTGAAGGGACAGTCGATCGGGCTCATGCCCTCCCGTCCCTGGAGGTTCACGACAGCATAGGTTGTAGAACCAATTGTCACAATGACGCTGCCATGGCCCGGAGCGCCCGGGGGATAGTTGGCAGGCCTGAGGAGCCGTTCCTGGGCCTCGAGCAGTTCGGTGGATGCGGGCTTTTCCCAGACATGGTTTCCGCTGGTCACCACATCGACGCCCATCTCGCGGAGCTTGTTGAATTCGGCCAAGGTTATGCCGATGCCGCTGTTCGCGTTCTCGCCGTTGGCCACGACGAGGTCAGCACCGAGCCGTCGCCTGAGCTCGCCAAGCCCTGCGAACAGGGCCTTCATTCCGGGCTCGCCGATCACGTCGCCTATCATGAGGACCTTTACAACCTGGCATCCTGACTCACTCACATTCATTTCCTTTTGGTGCAACAACTTCCTGCCACTGAATCCGTTCTTCATGCATCATATCATACTTCAACCGCAGCAGGCCCGGTCCGATCTGGACCCGCTTTTTGCCAACGATTTTCCCACTACATCAGGACTTGAGGGTGTACGATATTCTGAATTATGAGTGTATGTTTTTGTCATGGAAGGGTTTGATAGGCAATTTACATGCTGGGAAGAGGGATCTATGGACAGGACAGGAAACAGGCCTCCTGTGATACTCCCAACTCAGCGGAATAGTCGCGTGTCGCAACGCTCCCTCACGACTAGGCAAACCGCCATTAACGCTATGCCCGTAGCTACCATGCTCATGGATGCAAAGCAGACCTTCATGCTTGGCAACAGAGTCATGGAAACTTTAACGAGTCTCAAGGCCTCAGACTGCAAGGGTCAAAAGTGCTGGACGCTTTTTCACGGACCAGAACTCAGCTGCCCTCCGGCGGCTTGTCCCTGGCACCAGATGGTGGAATCCTGGGGCAGTTCGACTAGCAATATGACCCAGAGAAGTTCTGGGCACTCGCTGCATCGCAACCTGTTCTCCCCAGTTTGACGAGGCGGGGAAGCTTGAGTTTGTCCTTCACACCCTTGCAGAGATCCCAGGGCTTGCGACCACAAAGGTGGAAGCCTTGCAGGAAACCGACCACCGATCGACCCTTCGCAAAGCTGAACTTCGCAGAAAGGCGGAGGTCATTGCTCAGGCTCTTTCCGCAGGGTCGCGGAAAGCTCCGGGAAGGCTCAATTCTGGGGAAACAGCACAGACGCTCCACGAACTGGGCGTACACCAGATCGAGCTGGAAATGCAAAACGAAGAGCTGCGTATTTCCACGTCGCTCCTCGATGCTTCCCGGGAAAAATACTTCAGTTTCTATGATCTCGCGCCGGTGGGTTACCTGACACTGAGCGCTGGAGGTTCGATTCTCGAATCGAACCTCACGGCTTCCGCCATGCTGGGAGAGGCACGGAATGTCCTCCTTGTCAGAATCAAGCCTCCGGGCAATATTCGAGAACAGTCTTGAGTCCTTTATGGTCCTCGATGGCGATCTGACTATCCAATCCTTCAACCGTGTCGCGAACGAGCGGGCGAAACGGTATGCGTCGAACGATCCTTTGAAGCAGTACCTGACATGTATTGGTTTGAGTTTCACTACGCACCGGTACGATCGGAAGCGGGGCGGATTTCCGGAGTGTTCTTCAGTGTCCACGACATCACCGAGCGCAAGCTGGCCGAATACAGGATCAAAGCCCTTCTCGCGGAGAAGGAACTAATCCTCAGGGAAGTGCATCACCGCATAAAAAACAACATGAACACAGTGCGCAGCCTCCTCACCATCAAAGCAGGGGTGTTGAAGAATCCATCCGCGATCGAGGCCCTCGAAACCGCGTCGCTCCATGTGCAAGGAATGATGCTGCTCTATGACAAGCTTTACCAGTCCGAGGGCTTTATCGACCTATCAGTCAGCGACTACCTGCCCCACCTGGTGGACCAGATCATTTTGTCCTCTGCATGACCGGCGCGAAATGAAGGGAGGGATCGGAGGCGCCGACTTTCTCATTCGGAATCGCATTCCCATCCAATCTTATCAAACAGGAGTTCCCATGCGTAGATCCTTTGTTGTGGTTGCTTTTGTGCTCATCGCGTTCTTGTCTTCCTGCGCCTCCAAGATGGTCATCACCGGGACGATAACCTGGACCGATAAGGCCTCCTTCTCCTCGACCAAGGATTGCTATGTCGGCATGGCCGCCGGGGCCTTGTCCTTCACCTCCGCAACTACAGTCCCCACCACGGCGACCTACTCAAAAGTGACGGCCGGCACGACGACAAGCTTCAATTTCGAAGCCACGAAAGCGGGCAACGAGACCTTCTTCGTCTTTTTCGACGTCAACTCCAATGGAACCTACGACTACTCCAGCGACTCCTTGGTCGGCACCACACTGTCGTACATAGACGGGAACGCCGCGGTCACCGTGTCCGCCTACTACTAAAAGTAGCAGCAGCGAAACTGCCCGATACATGGTTTCCCCGCCAAATCCACGAGAAAGCCCCTCCGTCTGGCGGGGCTTTCTCATAGTCGGTTCTTTTACGCCGGCAAGGTCAGGTCGCGTTCCGTCTCCCCCAAAGGGCCCTGTTGCCCATCGGAACGTACTTCCATCATCTTGCCGGGAACCATACACGAGTGCGACGAGCGCCAAAGCCGCGGCAATGCCGAAGCGGAGCCGCGTCCTCCGCCCTACCCCGCCCGTCGGAATTCATGCGGTCTCCCGAGTTGTGTCACGTCGCCGCCCCGAATGCTGTCGGGTAGCGCTTTCGGGGATGACGATACAGAAGGAACGAAGGAGTTTCGACCACGCCGCTATGCCCGCAGGCTTTTCCTGTACTCCGACGGCGTGCAGCCCATGATGCCCTTGAAGGCCTCGTTGAAGGCGGACTTGGAGTTGAAGCCCGAGTCGAGGGCGACTCCCAGGATCGAAAGCCGCTCGGCCTCACCCACTGCGATTTTCCGCTTCACCTCTTCGACCCGGTATTCGTTGACATAGCGATAGAAGTTTTTGCCCAGGCCATCGTTGATGACCTGGGTGAGGCGGTGCCGCTGGAATCCCAGGGCGAGGGCGAGGTCCTCGATGGTGAGGTCGGCATCGAGCCAGGGTTTTGCCGTACTCATGTGCTCTTCCAGGCGGGCAAGGAGGATAGCCGCTTCGTCTTGCCTCAATCCTGATTTTTCGTATTTCTTCGCAGGCGCTTCCTCGTTGCCGGGCAAGGCACCTTCTGCGGAACCACTGGGGGGAGCCTTGAAGAGGACTGGCTGCTTGATGGCACAAAAGCCGAAGATCACGGCGAAGAACAGCGTAGCGGCATCGCGCAGTACCGCCACTTCCGGAACCTGGTTTCCGCCCCATACGGGAAAGGCCAGCTCTCCGAGGACAGTGGTGGCGTAGGCCAGGAAAAAACCCAGGGTGATGCCTCCGAGCCACCGGAGATTGATGGCGATGGAAGTGCGGGAAAAATAATCCTGTATTCCCCTGGCGTGGACCATCAGCATCGCGACGATCTTCGCGGTATAGGCCATTAAGGAACCAATTATAAGCATATCGATGGCCCTGGACCCGGGATCCGAGGAAGGGTCGGCGGGCGATCCATCGGGGGGGGCGGCAGGCCTGCCGAGACCCATGGCCAGAAGGATCACCACCGAGGCCAGGAAGGGCAGGAAATGGAGGAGCCGGCGCGGACCCTGCGAGGGACCGGTAGTCATGACGCTCCGGGCATAGAGGTAGAGGAGGGGGCCGAAGGCCAGGGGTGCTCCGGAAAAGAGGCTGAATCCTGCATAAGGAATGGCGATGGTCCTTGCGAGGAGGAGCTTCTCGAGCATTGGCAGGGCGAGGAGGAGCATGAAGATGGCGGCGATGGTGTCGGCATCCGCGAGTGGACGCTTGGAAAGGAGGAGGAGGCAGGCAAAGCCTGCGATGGCGCTTCCCGCGACGATGAGGGCTTCCATGGCTGCTCCTTCGCTCGAAGGTACACTGGAACCAGCCTGTCGGGAATGCTCCTGTCAGGGCCTGCCGCAACAGGAGGAGAGCGAAGTCGCCTACTCTCTCGGCAGGAAGGCAGGTGGTGCCGCGACCCGTGCCAGCCTGAGGGTTGGACCGTCATGGAGAATTTCCGCATTTGGGGGAATCATGGGAGGACGATCGGCAGGCGATCCCCTGCCGGACATCGGGAGCTTGGGCCCAGAAGGACCAGGATCACCCCCAGGCCGATCCGGCGGAGCCTAGTTCGCATCGCGCACCAGGCGCACGTAGTTGGTCACTCGCTCGGAATCGATCGTGGTCCGCTCGCTGTTGATCGACTTGGTGTCGAAGCGCACCGCGCCGGCTCCGTGCAGGTCCTCCCCGTCCGCGTCGACCGCCCTGCCGAAGGCGACATACCAGGCGTACAAGTAGTTCCCGCCCGCGATCGGTACCGTCGAGGTGCTTGTCCAGTACCAGGGATAGTCAGCGTCTCCGTCCTCGTTCGTAATGCCAGTGCAGCTGAACAAGGGGTCGATGGCCGGTCCGACCTTATCGGCATCCGTCGCGCCGGGGGAGCGCGAGTAATTCACAATGCTTTGCAGTTCCTTTGCGTTGGGAAGCCGCCAGTCATTGTGTCTCAGGTAGTTCTCGGCGTTCTTTGTTTGCGCATAGGCGAGGGCGGCTTCCCAGTCCATGCCGACAAGGCTGTCCGCCTTGCTCCACATCAGCTTGGTCGCCAGGTCGGTGATGCTGCCGTCGGCTTTGTCTTCGAAGAGGTTGACGCCATAGGCGAGGTTACCACGGACACAGCGTACGAAATGCTTCGGACCGAAGTCGATCGTGTAGGCCTTGATGTGTCCGGTGCCAAAATTGACCCCGAAGGCCATCTCCTTGCCAATGGCCCATGAATCGGTAGTGCTTGCGAACCGGCCGGCATATTTGGTGCTGCTCCAGAATATCGCGTGGCTGAGTTCGTCCTGGCTGCTGTAAGTGATATCAAAGTAATTGGAATCGATGGAGGGCCAGCCTGAGCTTTCATTCCACAGGGAATACAATTCCTTGATGGTCGGCAGCCGCCAATCGCTGTAGCCACCATAGTTCTGCTTGTTCAGGCTGTCGATCACCGTCTGTGATTCCCCCCAGTACATGCTGCCACTCGCCTGGTTTTTCTGCCAGGTCAGGCCCGTGACCTTGTCCTGTACGGTCAGACCATCCTCGCTCGCTGTATAGGATGGGACGACGCGCGGGAACTGGGCGTCCTGGCCGTAGTAGGCATCGCCGGAGGCCGGGGCGGCCATGCTGGTGCCGTCCTTGTCCCAAAAGCCGGTCTGGCTGGTGCCGACTATAGGATAGCTGCCGACGTAGGCTGCTTCGCGCCCGACCGGCATGAGAGTCGGTCCGAGCAGGGAGGCGCATCCTCCGATCATGATGGCGGCCGAGACCGCCAGGGTCACGCGAATAATCGTCCGCTTCGGGTCGATGCTGTTGCGGAAGGCAGCGTTCATAAGGTTCATCTCATCTCCTCGAAAGAGCCTGGGTATAGCTGCGCTTTCGGGGATGACAATACCGAGGAAGGCCATTGTGTTCGTCCGCGCCGCTAAGGGCGGACGCTTTTCCTGCACCGGGAAGCTCACCTTCGACCTGAGAGTCGCCGGCCGGATCGGGACAAACCCGGGGCCGACAGCGATGGGTGCCGCCCAGGCCCGGGTCGATATGAGGACAGCCTCGCCCTCGTTCACAACCTCGGGCGCCAGAAGGGCGACCAGGCCCCCCTCGGCTGCCCGGAGCTCGCCCTCGTTCCGGATCGCCCCCGTCGCCTTTCCCCGCGCGAACTGGTCGCGGCTCGCCAGGAAGTCCTTGTCCGCGATGTCGACGCTCGAGGCCACCAGGGCGGCACCGTGCAGCGATCCGTCTGACCCGGCATCGCAAATGGCCGAATCCTTGCATTTTAACCCCCCTCCAAACGACGGAATCACCGGCAAAAAGAACCGTGCCAAGCTTGTCTTTGAATAGAGGAATTATTACCCGGGGATTTGGGTTTCTGCCCGAACCTTGCCAACCTTGCACCGAGGGGGAAGAATTGCCCATGAGCCCAACAGTTTTTCGGGAAGGCCCCCTGAGGTTCTACTTTTTTTCCCGTGAGGAAACACGAGTTCATGTTCTTGGTCCGACGGGTGAGGCGAAATTCCAGCTCACGCCAACTGTATCGTGCGCATCACATTCGGGTTTAGCCGATCGGGAGGTCGCAGAGATCTCGCGAATTGTCGTAGCGAGAAAAGAGGAGATATTTGATGCCTGGCATCGCAACTTCTCAGGTTGAGATTGTCCAGGTTACCCGCTTCGGGATCTGGCTTGCCTCAGGTGATGAGGAGTTCTGGCTGGACTATCGGCAGTACCCTTGGTTCCAAAGCACGACAACCGATGCGGTCTGCGATGTCACCGAACCTAGTCCGGGGCATTACTACTGGCCACGCCTCGATGTGGATCTGGAAATCGAAGGGCTCAGGAATCCAGAAAACTATCCGCTGATAGCAAAGTGATATACTGCGGGATCTGACCTCGAGGGGGTCTGAGCTTAATCGCGAGTCTAGCCCCAGGCGTCTGTCACAGAAAAGCGACCCTGAACCCGAGACCTGCCGAACAGAGATTCATCTGCCTATCAAAGCTCCATACCTCAAGGTCGCGGCAACCTCCCGGTCCTGCCCACTCCAGGGCTGCTGCCAAGTGCAGTGCGTCGAGCGTGCGAAGTGAAACAGGAAACCCACCAGCCGCACGATCGAGAACCGACTCGCTCAACGCAAGCTTGACGATTCCTTCCGCCATCTTCTCGAACGAGACTCGGACCTTGGCCGCATCCTCATCCAGAAGCTGTCCAGCACGAAGGGCTCGATCGACAACGCGAGCCGTCTCGATCCAAAGCAGGCGGCTCGAGCCGAGCGTGACTCCGGCCGGCAAGCCGAGCAGCTCTCTCCGACCTTCCAGAAGGAAGGCGAGCATGACACTTGAGTCGAGATATACCTTCACCTGTCTCCCCGCTCCGCATCGAGAAGCGCCGCGACAGACCCCGTGAAGGGCCTTGTCAGCACCGGCATTTCGGCGACAAAGGGGTGCAGGGCTTCCCGCTCGACGATGTGATCCTGAGTCGGCGAGACAAGGGCGATCGGTCGGTTATGATCGGTTATCACGATTCTTTCGCCAGCCTGGACCATCCTGAGCCTTTCGGCGATGGTCGCTTTGAAGGCAGAAACTGATATGGTCAACATAAGGTCAAGTATATGACCCAATCACGATTTCAGCAAGGCCTATGGGACGATATCCTGCTCGCTTTCAATTGTCCCAAGGGTCATAAGGGAAGGCCGAACTGCTTTACTGTATTCCGAAGGCCTGCGGTTCATGATGCCCTTGAAGGCCTCGTTGTGGGCTGACTTGGAGTAGGAGCCCGAGTCGAGGGCGACGCCCAGGATCGAGAGCCGCTCGGCATCCTCGTGGACGAGTCCGGCAATGACCCATTTCCCGGCTTCGCTCCACACCTCGGTCCAGTCGCGGCCGGGTGGCTTCAGCCGCCAGGGCTCCCTTGACGCAGGGGAACATCGCAATACACCGTATGTATGATCACATTCCAATGGGATCAACCCAAGGCTATGGCCAATCTCAAGAAACACGGGATCTCCTTCGAGGAGGCCCAGTCGGTTTTCTACGATGAATTCGCCATACAGTTCTACGACGATGAGCATTCGTTTGCCGAAGAGCGATTCCTGATGCTTGGTATGAGCTCAAGCGCATGAGTGCTTGTCGTCTGCCACTGCGAACGCGAGGCAGGTGATGTAATTCGCATCTTTTCAGCGCGAAGAGCTACAAAACGTGAATCCACGTTCTATGGAGGTGAGTTGCCATGAGAGCCGAATACGATTTTTCAGCAATGAAGGCCCGCAAGAATCCTTACACTTCGAAATTAAAGAAGCCAGTCACAATTCGTCTTTCTGAGGAAGTTGTCCTCTATTTCAAGAACATGGCCCTTGAGGCAGGCGTTCCCTATCAGAGCCTCATCGACCTTTACCTACGAGACTGCGTCGCTCATCACCGGAAAGTCAAAATTGCATGGCCGACCCAGCCTTGAGGACAGCGCGGTGAGGACAGCGCGGGATCAGACCTCCAGGACACCACCTGTCCCGGTGCGACGAAGAAAAGCTGGCCAGGCCCCCTCGCGCTGCCAGCGAGGCGCGCTTGGAGATCTGCTGGGTAGCGGTACATCGCCGAGGCCGGGATTTCGAGCGAGAAACTAAGCATTGGCAGGATGTTGAAACGGGCAGTCAGCGAGGTACTCAGCATATCTCCCAATACCGCGAAGTCGTTGCCCTGTTTTCCCTCGAGCATCAGGCCCCCATCAGTCGATGGAGGCGTAGCGGTGCAGTGGTTATCGATTTCATGTCATCTCCTCAAGGATGACAGTACCGAGGAAGTACGTCGTGTTCGTCCGTACCGCTAAGGGCGGACGCTTTTTCTGCGCATACTTCCAGACTTTCCACGCGCTTCAAGAGGGCAAAGGTCAGATATCCAGGGCCTGTCGCTGACGCTCACGAGGTCAGACTTGAGGATACGCCCTCGCATATTGCTTGGAAAACCCAGGATCGCGTGTTATATTGAAATATAACAGGGGGTGGCGATGTACACGGCAAGCTTACGGAAGGTTGGCGGTTCGGTCATGTTAGCGATCCCGCCTGCATTCCTTGATCTTCTACACCTCAAGGCAGGCGCATCGATCGATGTTGAGTTGGAAGGAGATCGCCTGATCCTCCAGCCCAGGTCCCAACCGCGCTACAGTCTTGACGAACTATTGGCTCGCTGCGATGGAACTGCTTCCTTGACCGTAGAAGATCGAGAATGGATTGATGCGCCGCCTGCCGGGAAAGAGATTCTCTGATGGAGCGAGGGGAAATTTATCTCGTTTCGCTTGATCCGACATTTGGCCATGAGCAGCGCGGGCGGAGACCGGTCGTGGTCATCTCTCCGGGTTCATTCAATAGACTCACCGAGCTGCCCATCGTCTTACCGATCACGAGCAAAAGTAGCTTTGCCCGGACCGCAGGCTTTGCAGTCTCACTCGATGATGCCGGAACGCAGACCCATGGCATCATCCGCTGCGACCAGCCTCGAGCCCTCGATCTCTCTTCTCGGTCTGGGCTTAGGCTGGAACGGATTCCCCCAGCCATCATGGAGGAGGTGTTGGCTAGAGTCGCGGCAATTCTTGAGTGACTGACGCAGCATTGGAGGACCTTACTACCGAGTCGTGAAATAAGGCTACGCAAGAGCGCATTTCGCCTTGCAATACTTGGGCGAAATGCGTCTTTGTGTATCCAGAGCACCGGACTCGGTAGTAAGGGCGCACCCGGTCTCACCCCTGGCGGTCAGCCTGAGCATCGGTACGTGGACTCCTTTTGCGCGTACGTCGCGGCAGATCTCTCGCCCGTCCTTGCCGGGCAGCATGAGGATAATCTCCTCGATCGGAGGCGGCGCAGTATTTTCCGGATTTTCCGACATCCTCCAGATAGACGTGCCGTGAGCTACAGAGGAGAGATATAGCCTTCGCTTCCAATCCCCGATTTCTGGTTTCCATGGCCTCCGGGATATCATGGTATCGATTCTGCGCCATGCTTCCACCTAGTTAGTAATAATCCGGAGCCGTCCGTAACTTATGAATTTGGCGGAAGCAATCGGATAGGACCGTTCGGTGACATATCCAACCAGATCTGTCGAGTCGATGAAGTAGATCTTCGTCCCGTCGCTCCGCTCGAAAATTGCGATGTGCGACACCACGCCTCCATCACCCATGAAAATGAGATCCCCCGGCTCGGGGGCAACCTTGTTACAGTAGTCCTGCATCCCGGCGGCCGTCATGTCCTGGAAGGGCATCCGACAGGAAAAGTCCTCGCATGCATAGCCATAGCAGCGCACGACCAATCCTGAACAGTCGACGGAGATCGTTCTGGGAAGCGGGTCTTGTCCACCCCAGGCATATACTGCGCCGAGTTCGACGTAGGTCTTCGCATACTGCAGTGCTGCAACGCGGACAGTTTCTGGAGCCGCTTCGATCTTCGGGGGAACATAGGGAGTCGTGCAGGAAGCCAGGAACAGGAGCGTGGTCGCGATGAGGACCTTTACCACATCGGACATGGTACCTCCCAAAATGGAACCGCCGGGATGGGGGGGAAAGACCGAGGGCAGGCAATCGCTTCCGATTCCCTGCCCCTTCCTCCCACGAGCGATCCCCTGCGGCTCAGTGATGCCGCTGCAAATTACCCACGTGGCCGCAAAGCGTCACCATCAACGTGCGTAAGTATGCTCGCTTGAGCTTCACCCCCCGCCTTCGGCGAGTTGTCTCCTCTAGCAAGCGCAAGTCCGCACGGCTAAAGCCATGTCAGCACATCAAGCCGCTTCGCGGCCCCTTCCTGCTTTCATCGTGCGTAAGTGCGCACGCATGTCAGCACATCAAGCCGCTTCGCGGCCCCTTCCTGCTTTCATCGTGCGTAAG
>JBMOIK010000083.1:0-12983 GCA_049317365.1 Rectinemataceae bacterium
CTCGACCACTATCGGCGTCTTCGATGGGCTCCATGCGGGACATCGCGCCCTTATCGAGCGCTGCGTAGGGAGGGTGGGTGCAGGGCCCACGGTCGTGTTCACCTTCAGGAGCAATCCCAAGAAGCTGCTCAAGCCGGAGGCCTTCCCCGGCGATCTCGTGAGTCTGGGCAGAAAGCTCGAGCTCCTCGAGGCCTTCGGGGTCGATCTCGTCGTGCTGATTGACTTTTCCGGCGATTTCAGTAGAATGCCGGGCAGGATTTTCCTGTCCACGCTGCATGAAAGCGTCCATCCCGACTTTGTCGCGATCGGCTCCGATTTCCATTGCGGAAAGGGCAGGGATACCGACGCTGCGGGGCTTCGGTCCTTTTTCGGGGAGCGCGGTGTCACGGTTGAGATCTTCGCGCCGGTCGTCGCGGGCGGGGAGGTCGTCAGTTCCACGCGGATCAGGCTCGCCCTCCAGTCCGGCAACATCGGTGCCGCTTCGGAGTTGCTCGGGCGAGAGGTGGAGGTGGAGTTGGGCGGGCATCTCGGGCTTCGGGATGGCGTCCATCATTTCGCTCGGCCGGAGGGGCTGGTACTGCCTCCACCCGGCCTCTATCCGGTGACGACCGATGATTCCGAAAGCTCCGGGCAGGGCGGGATCATGGTCAAGGGAAACGGCCTGGAACTGGTTGGATTGAGCGGGTGCGAGGGCCTGGCACGGGTCCGCATCATGTAGGCCCGCCGGGATTGTATCAGGCAGCAAGGAACGACGAACATACAAGGAGTAAGACGAATGGCTCTTACAAAAGCTGACAAGGCCAAGGTCATTGTCGACTACGGCAAGTCGGAGAAGAACACGGGCTCCACCGAGACCCAGGTCGCCCTCCTCACGGAGCGCATCACCTATCTCACCGAGCATTTCAAGGTCCACAAGAAGGACACGAACTCCCGCCGCGGGCTGCTCAAGCTCGTCGGCCAGCGCAGGAAGCTTCTCAAGTACCTCCAGCGCACCGACCTTTCGGGTTACCGCGTCCTCATCGAAAAGCTGAACATCCGCAAGTGACCCCACGAGGGATGCAGATCTCCCACGTGGATGTCGCATGGAAGGCCCGCCCCGCCGGGGAAGGGCCTTTCGTCGTTCCTCGCGACGCCGTGGCGTGACGCCAAGGCGTCGCGCGAAAGAAGGTACTAATGCCGACAACAATGAACATCAAGCTGGGCGCCGTGGACATGGTCCTCGAGACGGGCAGGATGGCCAAACAGGCCAATGGCTCCGTTTTCGCGCAGTACGGCGGAAGCGCCGTACTTGCGACGGCCTGCTGCGCCGCCAGCGCCACCGAGGGCCTCGACTTCGTCCCCCTCACCGTCGAGTACAACGAAAAGTACTACGCTGCAGGGAAGATCCCCGGGGGCTTCATCAAGCGTGAGTCAAGGCCCAAGGACCGTGAGATCCTCGTGTCCCGCCTCATCGACCGTCCGATGCGCCCGCTCTTCGACAAGGCCTTCGGGCGCGAGATCCAGGTCATCCCGACCTGCATCCAGGCCGACGGGGTCAATCCACCGGACATCCTGGCGATCAATGCGGCGAGCGCTGCGGTGGCCATCTCCGACATTCCCTTCAACGGACCCATCGGCGCGGTCAGGGTCTGCCTCCTGGGCGAAGAGTATGTCATCAACCCCAGCTACGAGCAGTGGAAGAAAGCCCGCCTCGAGATCGTCGTAGCTGGTACAAAAGACGGCATAACGATGGTCGAAGGCGATTCCGAGGAAGTCTCGGAAGCCGAGATGATCGGTGCCATCGAAGCCGCCCGCGGCCCGATCGCCGAGGTCTGCCGGAAGATCAATGAGCTCGCCGCCTCCATCGGCAAGCCCAAGCTTGCCCTCTCGCCCCTCAAGATCAAGCTCAACCGCGCCGACGAGATCCGCTCCTACGCCCACGGCCTCCTCAACAAGGCCCTCTTCACAAAGATCAAGCAGGAGCGCTACGAGGCCATCGCCGTGGCCATTTCCGACGTCAAGGCGAAGTTTGCCGATGTCCTGGTCGACGAGACGCAGAAGAAGCTCTTCGCTGCCCTCATGGAAGACCTCCAGTACGAGATCCTCCGCGGCGGCATCCTTGATTCCGGCAGCCGTGTCGACGGTCGCGGCCTTGAGGACATCCGGCCGATCACCTGCGAGCTCGGCGTCCTGCCCCGAACCCACGGCTCTGCCCTCTTCACCCGGGGAGAGACCCAGGCCCTGGCGGTTGTCACACTTGGTACGGTCTTCGACGAGCAGATCTTCGACGACATCGAGGGCGATCGCCGCGAGCGCTTCATGCTCCACTACAACTTTCCGCCCTACTCCGTGGGCGAGGTCGGGCGTACCGGTACCGGCCGCCGCGAGATAGGCCATGGCAACCTGGCACGCCGCTCGATCGAGAAGGTCCTTCCTACCAAGGAAGTCTGGCCCTACACGGTGCGTGTCGTTTCCGAGATCCTTGAGTCCAACGGCTCCTCGTCGATGGCCTCGGTATGTGGCGGCTCGCTGTCCCTGATGTACGCGGGTGTGCCCCTGAAGCGCCCGGTGGCGGGAATTGCCATGGGTCTCATATCCGAGGGTTCCCGCTGGGCTGTCCTCTCCGACATCCTGGGCGACGAAGACCACCTCGGCGACATGGACTTCAAGGTTGCCGGCACAACGCAGGGCATCACAGGTTTCCAGCTCGACATCAAGATAGCGGGGCTCTCCCAGGAGATCCTTACAAAGGCCCTCGACCAGGCCAAGCGCGGCAGGCTGCATATCCTGGGCATCATGAACGCGGCGCTTCCGAACCATGCGGACGAGATCTCCCAGCTCGCGCCGAAGGTCGTAACCATGAAGATCGATGTCGAGAAGATCGGCGCGATCATCGGTCCGGGTGGCAAGAACATAAAGGCGCTCTGCGAGACCTATACCGTCAAGATCAACGTCGACGACGACGGCTCGGTGACGATCTATGGCAGCACGCAGAAGAATGCCTACGAGGCCCGCGACGCCATCAAGGGCATCGTCGAGGATCCCGAGGTCGGACGCATCTACGACGGAATCGTCAAGCGCACGATGGACTTCGGCGCCTTCATCGAGATCCTCCCCGGGAAGGAAGGCCTCTGCCACATTTCCCGCCTCTCGAAGAACCGCGTCGACCGCGTCTCCGACGTGATCAAGGAAGGCGACAAGGTCAAGGTCAAGCTCCTCGAGGTCGACCGCCTCGGCCGCCTCAATCTCGCGCACATCGATTCACTCGACGAGAACGGCAACGTCGCGGTAGACGCCAACCGGGAGGCTGGCCACTCCGACAGCGACCGTCCGCCGCGCCCCTTCGGGGATCGTCCGCCCCGCCACGACGGTGACCGTCCTAGATATGACAGTCCTCGCCATGACGGGCCCCGCAGGGATGACCGAGGTCCCCGGAGGAGCTAGTGCTTGCAGCCATCGCGCTCCCTCGCGGCGCCTCCCTCTACGCGGAGCGGGTCGCAGGAGCGCGCTCATTCAGCGTGGGATTCTGGTTTCAGATCGGGTCCCGCCACGAGGCCCCGCACGAGCGGGGCTTCGCTCATTTCTCCGAGCACCTCCTGTTCAAGGGCACCGCGACGCGGAGCGCCCTCGACATAGCCCGCGCCATCGACCGTGTCGGTGGCTACCTGAACGCCTTCACCGAGCGCGACACGCTCTGCGTCCATTGCACGGTGCCCGCACGCCACTGGGAACTCGCCCTCGAACTCCTCGCCGACCTTTGCTTCAGTTCCACCTTTCCCCCGGAAGAGGTCGAGCGTGAGCGCGAGGTCATCGAGAGCGAGATCCTTGCTGCCAGGGACGACCCCGAGGAGTGCGTCAACGACCTTCTCCTCGAGATGATATGGCCCGGGGACCCTCTGGCCTGGCCCATCGCGGGGTCGGAAAAAGACATCCGCTCGGCTGATAGGGACCAGTTGTTTGCTTTCAGTCGGGGTACCCTAAGGCCAGAACGCCTCCTGGTCACCTTGGCAGGACCCGAGGAAGCTGCGCCGGCCAGCGCCAGGCTCGGCAGGCTCCTCGATGCCCTTCCCGAGCCCCCCGTACCCGCGAAGGTCCTTCCGCTTCCGGCCGAGCCTCACTGGCAGGGTGGGATCCGGGCCGTGCCCGAAAGCCTCTCGCAGGCCTACCTCCTGGTGGCCTTGCCCTGGCACCCCCCCTTCCTGGATCGTGACTACTATGCCATGTCCGTACTGAATGGAGCCTTCGGCGAATCCATGAGCTCGCGGCTGTTCCAGGGTCTCAGGGAAAAGGAAGGTCTGTGCTACTCAGTCGCCTCCGGTTTCTCGCTTTCCCGCACCGAGGGTCTCTGGGTCGCCCAGGCCTCGTCCTCGGTGAAGTCCTTCCCCGAGCTCTTGGCCTCCCTCGAGCGGGAGATCGATGAGCTCTCTGGCGATCGTCCACTCACTGCCCAGGAGATCTCCGAATCCCTGTCGCGCCTCGAGGGGGGCTTTGACCTTTCCCTTGACGATCCTGAGTACCGCATGAAGCGCCTGGCCAGGCAGGCCCTCGAGACAGACCAGGTCCTCGACATCGAGGAGACCCGGGCCCGGATCATCGCGGTCGATCCCGAGGAGATCGCGGCCATGACCAAGCGTGTCTTTGCCGCTGAGGATCGCGCGATACTCGCCTATGGCCGCCTGGGCGCCAAGGGCGAGCGTATCATGGCAGCTCGCGCAGGAAGTCCCGCCCATGCCTGAGCCGCGCGTGCGCTTCCTCGTAGCTCCGGGGGCGCGGCTTCCCGAGTACAAGTCCAGCGGAGCTGCAGGTGCGGATCTGTGCGCACGACTCGAAGCGCCACTTTCCCTCGCGCCCGGCAGGCGTGCGGCCGTTCCCACGGGCCTTCGCATCGAACTGCCCGAGGGCTATGAGGCCCAGGTGCGCCCCCGCTCGGGCCTCGCTCTTGAAAAGGGCCTCACCTGCCTGAACTCCCCCGGTACCATCGATTCCGATTATCGGGGCGAGGTGAAGGTTCTACTGATCAACCTCGGTTCAGCGTCCGTCGAGGTCTCTGACGGCGACAGGATCGCTCAACTGATCGTGGCACCTGTATCACGGGCCAGTTTCGAGGCTGTGGAAGGGCTCTCCGACAGCGGGAGGGGACCTGGCGGCTTCGGCTCGACCGGGCACTGACCATGCAACGCCGCGGCAGGCTCCTTCCAGGCATCGTCGAGGCCTACATCGCCAGGGAGTACCTTTTTTCGTTCCTGGTTTCCTTCCTGTTCTTCTTCATCATCTTTTTCGTGAACCAGCTCCTTCTCATGGCGGAGGACATCCTTTCCAAGCGCGCCCCTGTGAACGAAGTCCTCCTCCTCCTCCTTTTCTCGACACCGGCGGTTGTCGCCATGTCGGTACCCTTCGCGTCCCTCGTCGGTGCGCTCATGGCTGTGGGCCGGTTCGCGGCGGACAGCGAGTACCTCATCTTCCAGGCCTCGGGAATGCGGAGGCGGCGGATCTTCCTGCCCTTCCTTGTGGTAGGCCTCCTCCTGTCGGCCCTCTCCTTCGCGGTCAATGACGTTTTCCTCCCACTTGGTACGATCGAGTTCGGGAAGATCTATCGCAAGCTCCTCGTCTCCGCGCCCTCGCTCGAACTCCAGAGCTGGTCCTCGAAGAAATTCAATGGAATCACCCTCGTGACCGGGGATGTCACCTCGACCACGATCTCTGACCTCCTGATCTTCGACCGGACTGCCGAGGGACAGAAGCGCGTCATCTCCGCCAAGAAAGCCTGGCTCGAGACCCTCGCGGACGAGAATGCCATACTCCTCAAGCTTGACAAGGTATGGACCCAGACCCTCAAGGACGGGGCCTCCCAGCGTTTTGAATACAGCTCCTGCGCAAGCATGGAGTACCGGATCGAGCTGTCAGGGACCCAGGCAATCCGCACGACGGTCGGCCCGCGCGAGATGAGCTCGCGGGACCTCTGGAAGTCCATCGCGACCCAGGCATCCAGCTTCGACGGGAAATCCGCCCAGCTTGCCGCAGAGACCGCCACAGTGCGGGCCAACCTCGCAGACGCCTACTACATGGATGTCTCCTCGCCGACGGCTTGGGAGGGCAGCGTTCCCGACCTGTCCCGGCAGCTCTCAATGCTGCGCACGAAGGAGCAGTCCAAGGTTGAACGGAGGAACCTCGATCTCTACCTCCTTGAGTATCACAAGAAGTACTCGATCCCGACAGGTGCGGCGGTCTTCGTCCTTCTCGCCTTTCCGATAGGTGCCCGGGCCAGGCGCGCAGGCCGCTCGGTCGGCTTCGGACTCGGCCTTCTCATCGCCGTCGTCTACTGGGCCCTCCTCATCGGTGGCCAGACCCTTGGCACCAGGCTGGGCTTCGACCCGGCTCTTGCCATGTGGCTGCCGAACATCGTCATTGGCGCTGTAGGTGCCGTCGCCTGGCTCGGCGGCGGGGCGGGCAGGTAGCCGTGCGCGGTCCGGGGCTCCTCCACCGCCACCTCCTGGCGACCTTCCTCCCCGCCTTCCTTCTGGCGGCCTGCTTCTTCGTGTTCATATTGGAGCTCGTGGACCTCTTCGCGAACCTCTGGAAATACATGTCGCTCGACGTTCCCCTCCAGCAGGTCCTCAAGGTGATGATGCTCTACGCCCCAACCTGCATCAATTGGGCCCTTCCCATCGCCCTGCTCTTTGCCGTCTCCTATGCGCTCGGGAGCCTGTACGCGACCAACGAGCTCGTGGCGGTCTTCGGCATGGGCATCCCCCTCGTTCGCTTCACATTGCCCTTGGTAATCATGGCTGCCCTGCTGTCTGCCGGGAGCTTTTTTTTCTCCGACTCTGTGGCTCTCCCTTCCTATCGCGAAAAGACAAGGCTCGTGGCCTCCCTCCTGTCCCAGAATCCGAGCCTTTCCAACAGTGAGGTGACTGTCCTTTCGCGGAAGGGGCGGATAGTCTGGCACGCTTCCTTCTACGACGACGCGGGGAAGACCCTCACTGACCTTTCCATCTTCGAACGCGATCCTGGAGGCGCTCCCATCGCCCGCACCGACTGCGCCACCGGCCGCTGGGCCGAGGGTCATTGGACCTTTAGCCGCGTACGCCGCTTTGCCCTCGACAGTACGGTCCCGAAGCCTGCCAGCGTGATTGCTGCACCCGCACCCGCACCCGAACTGAAAGCAGCCACGGGGCCCGCTGCCAAGGCAGCCGCGGCAAAGGCATCCACAGTACCAGCTTCAAAGGCAGCACCGTCCAAGGCAGCCGCGTCCAAGGCAGCCGCATCCCAGGCAGCCGCATCCCAGGCAGCCGCATCCCAGGCAGCCGGCGCAACCGACCCGAAGCCCCAGAGCGCGGCGAATGACGGCAAGGCAGCCAGCCAGACTGACAGGGGCATAAAGGCCATGGGCATCATGAACACCCTGAGCGCCGTGAACCAGGCTGTTCCTGTAGCGGTCATGGATATCGCAGCGATGGCCCTCGCGGGGCCGGAGGCCGAGGGAATCTGGAAGGAAACCGACTATGGCTCCTGGACCAATCCCGATTTCGACGAGGCCCCCGAATCCTTCCGCAACCAGAATTTTGACCTAGGCGAGCTTTCGACAGCCGAACTCGGGGAGCGCGCGCGCTTCCAGAAGGAGGCTGGCCTCTCCTGGAAGGCCACCGAGGCAGAGCGCCTGCGCCGCATGGCCTTCGCCTTCACTCCCCTCATCGTGGTACTGCTGTCGTCCTCGATCGGGGGACGCTACCGCAAGAACGTCCTCCTCATGAGCCTCCTGGTGAGCCTGGTGGTGGCCACCGGATATTACGTGTTCCAGATGGTGACGATGCTTCTGGCCAAGACGGGTGTGCTCGAGCCCGCGATCGGCGCCTGGGCGCCCGTGGCGGTCTTCGCCCTCCTGTCGCTCGCGCTCTACAGGATGGCCCGGACATGAAAGGAACTAATTAGTTGGAACAATCGATATTCACGGAGGAGTGCAGGGATGCCGGCACCAGTGCCAGGACGGGGCGCATCCGCCTGCCCCACGGCGAGGTGCGGACCCCGGCCTTCATGCCGGTCGGGACGAACGCGACGGTCAAGGCCGTGGAGCCGGCCACCCTCGCCGAGCTCGGCTTCGACATCATCCTGGCGAACAGCTACCACCTCATGCTGAGGCCGGGACCCCAGGTCATCCGCGCGGCCGGGGGGCTTCACGGCTTTACGGGCTGGAAGGGGAACTTCCTCACCGACTCTGGAGGCTTCCAGGTCTTCTCGCTGTCAGCCCTCAGGAAGATCACGGAGGAGGGTGTATCCTTCGCCTCGCACCTCGATGGATCGAAGCGCTTCATGTCGCCCGAAAGCGCGGTGGAACTGCAACTGGCCTTCAATTCGGACATACAGATGCAATTGGATGTATGCTCGGCCTGGGGTTCGGAACCGGAGGAAGTGGCGAAGGCCCTCCGTCTGACGACAGCCTGGGCGCTCAGGGCCAAGGCGCGCTGGGAGCAAGGCCGGGCGGAAGAGGGGTATCGCGGTTCGCTCTTTGGCATCGTGCAGGGCGGTTTCGACAGGGAACTGCGCACGCGGAGTGCCGGGGAGCTCGTTGATCTCGACCTTCCCGGCTACGCGATCGGGGGCCTTTCGGTAGGAGAGCCCTTCGAGGTCTACGCCGGACTCCTCGCCCACACGGCCCCCCTCCTTCCCGAAGACAGGCCCAGGTACATCATGGGCATCGGCACACCGGAATACATCCTCGCTGCAATCGGCAACGGAATAGACATATTTGATTGCGTATTTCCCACAAGGACGGCGAGGAACGGCCTGTGGTTCACCGCGGATGGACCGATGGCGATCAAGAAAGCCCTGTATGCCGCGGATTTCTCGCCCCCCGATCCGGCCTGTGCATGCAGGGTCTGCCGCAACCACTCGCGTGCCTACCTCAGGCACCTGTTCCGCTGCGACGAGATCCTCCATTCCATGCTCGCCTCCTACCACAACCTCTACTTCCTCCACGACCTTGCCAGGCGTTCGCGCCTAGCCATCGTGGAGGAGCGGTTTGCAGCCTTCGCGAAGGGTTTCCTCGATCGCTATGCTGCGGGAAAGCACGGACGGAAGGGGAAGGAAGCCGCCTTGGCCATGGAAGGACCAGGGAACGGGGGAGGGGAGGAGACATGAACAAGCCTGCCGCCGCTGCGATCGCGGTCCTTTTCATGCTGTGCATGACGGATGCCGGCCTTTCCCAGGATGCGACGAAGGCGCCGGGAACGCAGGCTGGGGCCGCTGTCCCGGACGAACCCGACCTCGATGAAAAGCGCCAGGCGATCGTCAAGTATGGCATCGAGTCCGAACTCCTCGACCTCTTCGGCGACCTCCGGACCGAGAAAAACGGGCGCTTCAACGAAGAAACCATGGCCCTCTTCGTCGCATCGAGGAGCGTCAAGCTCCGGACCGCGGTTCTCGAGCTGTGGAAGGTCCTCGCGTGGAGCGGCGGCGAATCCACGGCCCTCGACATGGTCCAGGGCCGCGACAACCAGGAGATCACCCTTGTTGCCTCCTGCCTCCGCTACCTCGCGGAGATACGGTCGAAGCGGGCGCTCGAATTCGCCAAGGTCCTCCTCGACGAGAACGACAAGACGATATTGCCCCAATTGTTCATACTTCTCGGGCGTGCCGGAGGCGGGGCCGAGGAGGACATCCTCCTCGACTGGATGGGAAGGGACACAGGGAACCCCGCTTTCAAGGAGTCGGCGATCAAGGCCCTCGGCGAGATCAAGTCAGGGAAGGCGGTGGATGCCCTGGTCAAGATCGTCGATGACAGCGCCCAGGCCCAGACTGATCGCCTGGCGGCTGTCGACGCCCTCGGCAAGATCGGGGATGCCAAGGCGGTCTCCAGTCTCGTGAAGGCCTCGACCGGCGACAATGCAAGCGTGCAGGCGGCAGTCATCGAGGCACTCGGCTCCTTCCAGGGTGCCGAAGCCGAGGCAGCCATCCTGGACGCCCTCCGCTCGAGTTTCCCGAAGACCCGCATCGCTGCCTGCAAGGCCGTCGCCACGCGGAAACTCACGAGGGCAGAGCCCAACCTCGAATACAAGGCAAAAAACGATCCAGACAAGGCGGTCAAGACCGAGGCCCTTCGCGCCCTGTCAGTGCTCGGCGGGCGCGAAGCCTTCGCCTTCATCGCCGGCATCATGAATGACCGGAAGCTCGATAGCCCCTCACGGAGCCTTGCCCTGGGCCTCCTGGCGCGGAAGGACCCGACGGCTTCGATGGAAGCGATGAGTACCCTCCTTTCCGCCGAAGCCAGGACTGCAGACCGCTACCTGTTCAAGATCCTTGCGAAGGAGGTGGCCAACGCCCGCGACGCACCGGGCATCGCGCCACTGGCCCGGATCCTGATGGCCGACAAGGAGTACGAGATACGCATCGGCGGCCTCGAGTGGGCGCGCCTGACAAGTGCTCCTGACATAAAGGCCGATGTGGCGCGTCTTGCGGAATCCGACAGCGAGGTAGCCGTGAGGAAGCGGGCCGCCTCGGTGCTGAAGGGCTTCAAGTAAGGGGATGAGGGCTAAGAAATGGCCGCCGGGTGATTCCGGCGGCCATTTCTTTCGCTGTGATGACAATCATAATTACGATTGTCAGTACTCAGATCTTCGCGACCTCGATGCGGTCCACCGCGTACTGGAACTTGCGGTCGTGGATCGTGAAGGCCAGCTTGTCGCCGGGCTTGTGGTTCAGGAGTTTTTTCCCCAGGGGGGAGAGGTAGGAGATCACGTTGCGCTCGGGATCGGATTCCCAGGGCCCGAGGATGGTGAAGGTTTCCTTCTCGCCGGAGATCTCGTTCTGGAGGAAGACCGTCGTTCCGAACTGGACCTTGTTGGAGGTGACGGTGGTCTTGTCGAAGAGCTGGGCGCGCTCGAGCTCGTTCTTGATCTTGGCGACCTTGGCGTTGAGCTCGTCCTGCTTTTCCTTGGCGGCCTTGTACTCGGCGTTTTCCCGGAGGTCTCCGAGGGAGAGGGCGTAGGCGATTTCCTTCTGGTTGAGCGGAACGTCGGTGGTCAGGATGTGCTCGAGAAGCCGCTGCTTCTCGAACATCTTGTCGGAGGTGACGATGAGGCCGCGGGATACGACTTCCTTGCCCTCCTCGCCGGCGACCTTGAAGTCCGGGAAGCGGTCGGTGATGCGTCTCCGGAGACGGAGCTTGACGCCGGCGTCGAGGTCCTTGACGTCGGTGACCAGCGTGAAGACCCGTTCGATCATGTCGGCCGTCGAGATGTCCAGGAAGCGCTCGAGCCTTCCCTGGCCTGGATTCTTGGCGTCCCCGAAGAGGATGCCCTGGACCTGCTTGTTGATCTTGCGGTTCTCGGTGGTGTCGCGGTGGTTCTCGATCTCCTTGAAGGAGATGTCGAGGATGTGGATGAGGTTGAGGAGGATCTTCTCGTTCGTGAAGAGCCCGAGTTCCTGGAACCACTCCTTCTCCTCGAGGTTCTTCACGGTCCAGATGAAGGCCTCGCGGTGGCTGCGGTAGTTCTCGACGATGTCAATTACCATCTTCTTGAGCTTGTCGAAGTTGCCGGTCTCCTCGAGGACGACGAGGAGGGAGGGGTCGAGCGACCAGGGGAAGAGGCGGACGTACACGTCGGACCACTCGGGAACGAAGGCCCTGATGTCCTGCACGTAGGCAGCGCGGAGCCGTGAGTCCTTGATTCCCTCCCAGATGGCCACAGGGTCCTCGATCTGCTCGAAGAGTTCGGCGAAGCCTACGGTCAGGGAACTCGCGAGGGACTTGTTGGCGACTGCGATCTCCTTCAGGAGGAGGTAGGCCGAGACGACCTGCTCATTGACCTGCTGGAAGGAGCGGGTGAAGCCGGTGAAGTAGGCGAGCATCTCCACGAAGAATTCGGAGTCGGGCTCCGCCTTCTCGAGGAAGGCCCTGACGTCCTGGACGCGGGCGAAGAAATTCTTCGGGGCCTTGAACTGGTTGTAGATCTTCTCCTCGAAGGACAGGGGCCGGTCGCGGACCACATAAGTCCCCACCGAGTCGGTTGCATTGCCGAAGGTCGAGTCATCCTTGAGGACATTGCGGGCCTTCGTGCTCCACGAGTTCCATTCCTTCAGGGTCAGCACGGACTCGACGAGTTCGGCCTTGATGCGCTTGAGGTCAGCCCGGTTGTCAAAGCTCTTGATGAGGATGCGGAGGGCCCAGGCCGGATCGCCGAGGAGCTTCTCCTTGAGCTTTTCCTTGGGCCAGACGGCCTTGAGCACCCAGATGTGCTCCTTCGAGAGGGTCGTGAGGCTGTCGATGGCCATCTTGAGGGACATCCTGTGCCCGCGGCTCTTGGCAAAATCGATGACGAGCTCGTCACCCTGGACGCTGGCTATCTTGCCGACGTTCCAGGTGCGGTGGAAGACAAAGTTGCCCGCGTCGAAGGAGATGTGTTTCTCGAAGTCGGCCATTGCCTCGTTGATGGATCGGTAGGTGGTCGCGATGTTCGAGAGCCTGAGGTAGTCGTCGAGGTGCGAGTGGGAGGCGAACTTTCCCCGGTAGCATTCGACGACTTCCTTGCGGATGGCGGCGTTGCGCTCGTCATAGGAGATGACGAGCCTGAGGATGTCGAGGGAGGTGTTCCAGTCCTGGATGTTCTTGTAGTGCTTGTAGAGATCCAGAAGGAGGGCCGCGGCCTTGTCCTCGGATATCTGCTTGGCGATCTTGCGCTGCACGTGGAAGAAGAAGTCGATGTCGTCGGGGCAGACCTCACCGAGCTTTCCCCAGAGTTCCTTCACGTTAGCGAACGAACCCTTGTTGATGTACCGGTGGAGGGCCTTCTTGTAGAAGTCGATCGCCTCTTCGCTGCGGCCTTCCTTCTCGCGGCGCTCGGCGAGGTGCTTGACGATGTCGGTCTCTTCGTAGTCCGCCTTGACCAGGCGCTCCCAGACCACGTACTTCTCGTCGCCGCGGCTCTCCGCCTCAAGGCACTCGGCCAGGCGGCGCAGGGCGACCTTGTTCTCACCGAAGTCGAGCATGCGGTTGCAGAAGACGGCATACG
>JBMOIK010000084.1:0-12811 GCA_049317365.1 Rectinemataceae bacterium
GCTGACGGGATCGCCGCCAAGGATGCCAGCCAGAGAGAGTGAGACGGGATCGGCGCCGATGACCCTGGCGAGCGAGCCCAGGGCCCTGTCTTCGTTGCGGTAGATCCGGAAGGCGACGGCCCCTGGCCAGCGCGATTCCAGGGCCCGGAGCAGGCGCGCGTCGTGGACCGAGGGCAGGGCGCGGTCGAGTCCCCTGTCGAGCAGCGCCTTGACGGAGACGCCGAGTCCCGCGTGCCGGGCTCCCAGCACTCCCCTGCCGCCGTCCTGCCAGAGGTCGAGGATCCTGTCCCCGTTGCCGAGGTAGAACCTGTGGAGGCGGGCCCTCCGCACCTGGGGCAGGCAGCGGAGAAGGACATCATTGGCTGTTTCGCTCATCGCGTACGCTCCAGCTTCGAGGTGAGGGAGGGGAAGAAACGGCCTTCCTTGCCCGTCTCGAAGCGCACTACCACGAGGGGGCCGGTGGATCCGGTGGGCTGGACCTTGATGACGACACCGGGGCCGTAGTCGTCGTGGTAGACCTCGATGCCGGCGCGCCACTCGGCTCCGGCTGCAGCGGTGCTTGCCGCGGCTTCCCTCCCTGTACCCGCGCCCTGCCGGCCGGCCCGGGCCGCGTAGTGGGCACCCGCGGCCGCCTGGTAGCCCGGGGGCCTGCTTCCGCTCCAGCCGCCTCCAGGCACATGTTCGAGGAGGGAGGGAGGGATCTCGGTGAGGAAGCGCGAGGGCAGGGTGTCGAAGACGCGGCCGTGCATCCTCCGCTGCCTGCAGGCCGTGAGGTGGAGCTCGTCCTTGGCGCGCGTGGTCGCTACGTAGAAGAGCCGGCGCTGCTCCTCGAGCTCCTCGCCCTCCTCGTTGTCGCGGGGGAAGAGCCCCTGCTCGAGGCCGGTGACCATAACCAGGGGGAATTCGAGGCCCTTGGTATTGTGCATCGTGATAAGGGTAATTGCTTCGGTCTGGCTCTCGGCGTCGAGGGTGGCCAGGCTCCGGTCGAGCTCGATGGTCTCGAGGAACTCCGAGAGGCCTGTTCGTGACAAGGGGTAGAGCGAGGCCGCGTTTACAAGCTCATCGAGGTTGGCGACCTTCTGGGTGCCTGCTATCTCGTCCTGTCCGCGATGGTACTCAAGGAGACCCGTCTCCTTGACCAGAGCCTCGACGAGGGCGCCAAGGCCCGGGCCGGCAGACCCGCGACGGGCGCTCCTCGAGGTCACGGCGAGTGAGCCGTCTGTGTCGGGACTGTCTGGCCCGAGGGAGTCGGGCAGGTGGGCATCGGGTGGAATGATGGCCGCGAGCCCAGCGGCGAGTGTGGCGAAGGCAGCGAGTCCGGTCTTGGCGCGACCACGCAGGCCACAGGCGAGTTCTGAGGAGGCCCGAAGGAGGTTGCCACCTGTCCCCGTAGCCTCGAGGATCGCCTCGATGCTGGTATCCCCGATGCCGCGCGAGGGCTTGTTGACCACGCGCTTCCAGGCGACCTCGTCTCGGGGATTGGCCAGGAGCGCGAGCCAGGCCAGGACGTCCTTGACCTCCTCGCGCTCATAGAAGCGGAGGGCTCCCACGATGCGGTAGGCGATGCCCCTCCGCGCGAATTCCTTCTCGAAGCCGAGGCTCTGGGCATTGGTACGATACAGGATCGCCAGGTCGTTCAGGCGGAGACCCCGCTTCAGGGCCTGCGCCGCGACGCGGAGGCAGTAGGAGACCTCCTGGTCCTGGTCCTCGAGGAGGGCGAGCTTCGGCTTCGAACCGCCGTTCCGCACCGAGCGCAGGGTCTTTCCGAGCCTGCCTTCGTTTTTCGAGACCACGGCTCCTGCCACATCGAGGATGCTCTGCCAGGAGCGGTAGTTCCTTTCGAGCTTGATGATCGTGGTACCGGGAAAGTGCTCGGGGAAGGAAAGGATGTTCCGTACCTCGGCCCCCCGGAAGCGGTAGATGGACTGGTCGTCGTCGCCGACCACGCAGACATAGGCAGGTCTGGCCTTCTCAGCCGCCGGAGCGGCGAGGAGCCCGAGAAGGTCGAACTGGGCGACGTTTGAGTCCTGGTACTCGTCGACCAGGATGACACGGAAGCGCTGGCGCGTGCGCCGGGCGATGGATTCGTCCTGGCGGAGGAGGAGGGCCGGCAGCTTGATGAGGTCGCCGAAATCGACGTTGCCCGTGGCCCGGAGCCTTTCCTCGTACTGCGCGTAGGTGCGCCTGAAGGCCGGGTCGGAGGAGACCTTGTCAAGGGAGGGTGAGTCGGGGGCGAATCCGAAGTCCTTGGCACGCGAGATCGTGGTCGCGACCGCAGAGCACTCACTCCGGGTCCTGTCCTTCAGGAACCCGTGGAGGAGGGTGGTCTGGTCGTCATCGTCGTAGATGGTGAAATCGGGATCGAGGCCCGACAGGATACCGGCTGCTGCAGCCCTGGCGTTGCGCCGGAGGAACCAGGCCCCGAAGGAGTGGAAGGTCCTGATGACCGCGCGGGAGCATTCCGGTGCTATCGCCGCCGCGCGGTCGCGCATCTCGCGCGCGGCCTTGTTGGTAAAGGTGACCGCCAGGATGGACTCCGGCTCGAAGCCCCGCTCGCGGACGAGCCAGGCTATCTTTGTAGTAATTACTCGGGTCTTGCCGGTGCCAGCCCCCGCGAGGATGAGGAGGGGACTGCCCTCGTGGCGCACCGCGGCGAGCTGCTCCTCGTTGAGGGACTTAAGCCAGTCCGGCTCTCCGCCGCTCATGACGCTTTCGAAGCGCGGCCGCTGGCTGCGAAGGTCTGTCCTGCGCCGGGTGATCCTGGGCTGGCTGGGACCGGCGACCCGGCGTCGAGCGGTTCCGCATCCAGGTCCACGCCAGCGACAGCGAGCACGCGGACTTTGATCATCGCCCCCGGAGCGAAGACGCCACGTATCACCGTCAGGCCATCGACCTCAGGCGCCTGCATCCAGGCCCTGCCGATGGAGTATCCGCCGTCCTCCTCTTCGAGGGGCTCCTCCACCAGGACCTCGAGCTCCCGGCCGACAAAGCGCTGGAGGCGTTCATGCGTTATGCGCTCCTGTGCCTCTTCGATGGCGGCGCGACGCGACGCGACAGTCCTGGCTGGCACCTTCCCCTTCATCCCCGCAGCCCCCGTGCCTTCCTCGCGGGAATAGGCGAAGGAGCCGAGCCAGTCGAGGCGGGCCATTTCCTGGAAGTCACGGAGGGCCGCGAAATCAGCGTCGGTCTCGCCGGGGAAGCCCAGGAGGAAGGTCGAGCGGAGCATGGCGTCTGGTAGGGCAGCGCGGATAGTCGCAAGGAGATCGAGGTATGTGCCCTGGTTTCCGCGCCGGTTCATCCGCGCGAGGATGGAGGGCGAAGCGTGCTGGAAGGGGAGGTCGAAGTAGGGGAGGAGGCGACCGTCGGCCTGCATGAGGGGGAGGATGGCGAGGGGGAAGTTGTCCGGATGCACGTACATGACGCGGAGGCGGAAGTCCCCGCCCAGGGCCGAGATGGCGGAAAGGAGTTCGGGGAGGAGCTGTCTGCCTGGCACCGTTCCGGACCCCGGCGCCGAGTCCCCCCGGCCATCCGCCGCCAGGTCGCGTCCAAAGCTTCCAAGATCCTGTCCGACGAGGACGATCTCACGGGTCCCCCTGGCCACGAAGTCGGCGATCTCCGCGACGATTTCCGCCAGCGGCCTGGAGCGCAGGGCGCCCCGTATCAGGGGGATCGCACAAAAGGTGCAGTTGTTGGAACAGCCCTCGGTGATCTTCACGTGGGCCGTGCCCGGCCAGTCCAGGAGGCGCCTCCTCCGCACCGTGCCGATCGAGGCCGCTGCCTCGGGAACGATGACGGGGCGGCCACCCGCCTCGAGGTCCGCGGCCGCGAGCACCACCGCCGAGAGGTCCGCGTTGCCGACGATGCCGTCGGCCTCGGGAAGCTCCACGGCGAGTTCCTGTGCATAGCGCTGGGCCATGCAGCCGGCCAGGAGGATGCGCTTCCCCGGAAGGCTTCCCCGGTAGCCGAGGACCGCGTCGATGGATTCCTTCTTCGCCGACTCGATGAAGCCGCAGGAATTGACAACTATCAGATCAGCCTCGGCGGCCGTGCCCACCTCGACATGGCCCGCATCCTCGAGACGGACAATGATCTCCTCGCCGTCGACCTGGTTCTTCGCACAGCCGTGCTGGTCAAGATAGAACCTCATGGAGCAAGCCTCCGGCCGGCGGGGGCTTGCAGCCTCGCGGCAGGGGCAGGGGGCTCAGCAAGGTATTTCATTCACGCCTCCAGGGGCCTGCCGCGCAGGGCCCGCTTTCACGCGGCCGGCCGGAAGGAAGGGCTCAGTCGACGTCGAAGAGGGAAAGGGTGTAACTGCCATTGTCGTTCTGAGTCCAGGCGATGCGCTTGACCGCGACCTCGCCCGGATCGCCGAGGTCGATCGCCGAGGTCTTGCCGCCGGAGGCCTGGACGAGGACGACAGCTGCCTGTGCGTTTGAGGCCCAGAGGCGCACCATGTTGTTGGCGTTTATGGAAACCGTGTCTCCCTTGGCGTAGTAGCGTTCGTCGCGATCGCGCTTGTCGACCTCGTAGCGGAACATGCAGGGAGCCCTGAAGGAGATGGAAACGACAAAGGGGTAGGAACTTTTCTGCCCCTCGAATATGGCACCTTCCCGGGGTGCTGGCAGGGTGGGTCCCATCCTGGCGGCGCCCCCCGCCGTGGCGGCAGCCGCCTGGGGGGAGCCCGTGGCCGGGACTGCGGCCTCGGTTGCCGGCGCGACCTGGGGGGAGGCTCCGATGAGGGAGAGGCGAAGGTTTGCCCCGCGGCTGGAGTTTTTCTTGTCGAGGTCGGTCAGGAGGATCCTGAGGTCGGGCTGGCCGTTCTTGTCGAAATCGATGGCCGTCTCCTCACCGAGGGAAAGGCGGCGCTGACCCATCGGCGTGTCGAAGATGGCTCCGTCGCCGAGGTCGGCAAGCACTACCTTCCAGGTCTCGGACCCTACGGAGACGAGGATGGAATCGCCGGCCCATAGCCGCTTCTCGATGCTGGGGGCGTCCATGCGGTATTCGACCGGAACGTGGGGAGCGGACAGGGAAGCGCCCGGATCATCCTTGCCACGGCCGAACACAAGGAAGGCGGCGAGGGCCACCACCACCACCACGAGGGCCACGATGACGAAGACCAGGGGATTGGTCCGGCGCGCGGGAATCAGCTCCTGGATCGGGACTGGCTGCTCCTGGATCCTGATGGTGCGGAAGCTTGCGGCCAGCTCGTTCGAATCGAGACCGAGATATTCTGCATAGTTACGAAGGAATCCGATGGCATAGGGATCGCCGGGGAAGACGGAGAAATCCTCCCCCTCGAGGGCGGCGAGGTAGTGCTTGGCTATCCTCGTCTCTTCTGCGACTCGTTCGAAATCGTATCCCTTTTCTTCGCGGGCCCGCCGCAGCTTGTCCCCGATCTGCGTCACTTCGCCATCCTCAGTTTTTCGTGTCGTCGGAATTGAACAGGAAGTTGTTGTACATGTTGGCGGAGGCCGGCGAGTCGTAGATGAATCGTGTCTCCGGGATGTTCTGGTTGATCCTTAGACCGGTGAAATCAAAAATAAAGCGCTCGTTGGCCAGGGTAAGGCCCTCGAGCCTCCGGATCAGCTTCGACTCGGGGGAGATGGAGACGATGATGGTACGGAAGCCCTCCGCAACGGTCTTCCGGGTCAGCATGAGCCTGATGACCCGTTCGCCGCCGCCGCCTTCGAGGGCCACCGCCTCTGGCGTCGATTCGAAGGCTGCGCTGTAGCTGCGTCGCATCATCCGCAGGCCGTCGCGGGTAGCCAGGCTCGCGCCTGCTCCGCCCGTGTTCGACCCGACGCTCTGTGACAGCACTGCCCTGTACTCGGGAACGTATACGGTGAGAATCTGGCCGTCGAAGGCGATGACCTGGCCTGAAGGCTGGGCGAAGTCGATCCTGAGCAGGGTCGGGGCGTGGTAGATGAGGTTTCCAGCCATGGCTGTTTTTCCGGCAGTGATGGCAAGCTTGCATTCATAGTCCGTCACCTGGGCATAGCGATCCGAGACCTGCTGGAAATACTGGTCTGCGGTGGTGATATCCTGGGCGGCCAGCGTCAGGGTCGCGCAGAGGGCTACCATGGCCGCAAGGGCCGGTTTATGGCTTATCATCCTTGGTTCCCGCCCTTCCGTCGGTCTATCCATCGTATCGCCAAGCGCCCATCCTGCACAATACGGAGGTCTGCGGGCAGGGGCCACCTCGACGCTCGCCCCCGATCCTAGCGACCCTCGTGCTCGAGCCTGAGCGTCTCAGTCGCGAGGTCTGCTACCTCGGCAGGTCCGAAATACTGGATGCCGCCGGGTACCCGGTAGTCGGATGATAGGGCCCAGGCATCGCGTGCCTTGGCGAAGACTGCGAAGGGGACACCCTCGAGGTCGACGAGGGCCTTCCTGATGACCGCCTTATCCTGGCCATGGCGCCGCTCGATGTTCATCAGGGCTACAAGGGGGACTCCGCCGGCGATCCATTCAGAGGCTGCAGCAATGAGGTTGCGGACCGAGGAGAGATAACCGGTCAGGCCTGCCGCGACAAGGGAAGCGGCAGTGTAGCCGAGGGCGTAGCAGTAGTCTGCATCGAAATTGGAGGGGAAGGCACAGCGGCCTTCGTAGCCGAGGAAGTGGGTCTGGAAATCCCATTTTCCGATATAGTCGCCCTGCTTCGCATAGAGTGCGAGCCGCCGCCCAACCATCTCTGCCAGGAGCTTTTCGGTCTCGATGCGGGAGAACTGCACATTGCCATGTGGGTCGCGGTCCCAGAGGAGCTGGGCGCGGATATCCTCGGGGAGGTGGTCGAAGAGGGTCGAGGACTCGTGGGAGAGGCGTTCTCCTACGAAGGCTATGCGCTGGGCGTCATGGGAGAGTGCCTTGAAAGCCTCCTCGTCTGCGGCGAGGATCTCGTTGAGCTCGTCGATGAGGACCTTCATCTCGGGGATGAACTCAAGCAGGCCTTCCGGTACGAGGACAATGCCGAAGTTTTCGCCCTTCGCGGCGCGGCCGGCCACCGAGTCGGCTATGTTCCCGACGATGGCGGAGAGGCCGAGTTTTTCCGCTTCGATCTCCTCTGAGATGAGGGCGACGTTGGGCCTGACCTGGAGGGCGCACTCGAGGGTGATGTGCGAGGCCGAGCGTCCCATCAGCTTGACGAAGTGCCAGTATTTCCGCCCTGAAGCCGCGTCACGCGCGATGTTGCCTGCCAATTCGGAATAGAGCTTGGTCGCCGTGTCGAAGCCAAAGGAGGTTTCGATGACCTCGCTTTTGAGGTCCCCGTCGATGGTCTTGGGGACGCCGATGACGGATATGGGCTCGCCACGGGCGGCGAAGTACTCGGCGAGCACTGCGGCGTTGGTGTTGGAGTCGTCGCCTCCGATGACGATCACGGCGTCAAGCCCTCGCTGCTTGGCCGTCGCGAGGGCCTTTTCGAACTGCTGGGGCGTCTCGATCTTGGTGCGGCCTGAGCCGATCATGTCAAAGCCACCGGTATTCCTGTAGCCTTCGATGAGGGCACGGTCGATGTCCATGCACCGGTCATCGACGAGGCCGCCGGGGCCTCCCCTGAATCCGAGGAGCCGTGACTCGGGATTGGCCTTTATCATCGCGTCAAAGATGCCGGCTACGACGTTGTGGCCGCCGGGGGCCGGGCCTCCCGAAAGTATGACGCCGATAGTGCGCCGCTTTTTTGCCATGGCCGGATCGGCGCTCCCCGATCCGAGTCGAACAGTCGGCATGCCGTAGGTACGGGGGAAGAGCGCGCGCAGCAGTTCACGGTCTTCGCTGGGGAGGGCCGCCTCGAGGCGGGAGCAGGCCACGCCCTCGATGGGACCGGCAAGGCTTGCGGGAAGCTTCGGTGAGTAGGACAAGCGGGCTTTTTGCAGGGGGGAGACTTCCATGGAGGACTCCTGGGGCGGGGGGGCTTTCACCCTGGGACCAGGGCGCTTCATCGCGTGGAGTCTACCAGAGAGCCTGCGGGCTGGGGAATAGCTGTGAGTGACTCAGTCCTTGGGAAGGCCGTCGATCTCGGCCTTGGTCAGTGAGCGGTTGATGCGTACTCCCGACTCGGAGGTGGCGATCTTGACCTCGGAACCGTCCGTATTCACGATGCCGAAAAGCTGCACAATCGGAAAGCGTGGATTGTCAGGATTCGTATCGACGACTACGCCGGGCTTCCCGTTGTTCAGGAGGACCCTGCTGCCGATCGGGTAGACGGAAAGGGTTATGACAAGGGCCTTGATGATGAGGTCGTCATACTGCTTTCCCTCGTTCCTGAGAAGTTCGAGTATGCCCTCGTGGCTTTCCTTGCCCTGCCGGTAGGGGCGGGCCTTGGTGACCGCGTCGTAGGAGCAGGCAACCATGATGATCTTGGCGTAGAGGCTGATCTGGTCCCCGTTCATGGCCCGAGGGTAGCCCGAGGCATTCATCCGTTCGTGGTGCTCGAGCGCGGAAAGCTGGACCGCCAGAGGTGCTTTTTGCTCTTTGAGGATGTTGTAGCCGAGGATGGTATGGGCCGTGATCCTGCGGCGTTCCTCCACGGAGAGCTGCCGGTTGGCCATGAAAAGGTTGGGCGGAAGCTTTACCATCCCGATCTCGTGGAGCACTGCCGCAGCGCCAAGTTCCATCAGCCTGGCTAGTGGCATTTTCAGGGTCACCCCGAGAAGGATGGAAAGGATCGAGCTGTTTACCGCGTGGGCGATGAGATAGTTCTTGTGCGGTTCTATGAGGGAAAGGCTACGGAGCACGAACTTGCGGTTGCTGTTCAGGACTTCACAGAGCTGCCGCATTTTCTCGGCAGTCTCTGCATATTTGAGCTCGGAGTTGGTTACGAAGCGGCTGTAGATCCCCTCGATGAAGGCGATGTACTCGACCAGGAAGGCTCGGATGGCTTCGAGCTTTTCCCGGTCGTCGGCGCCCTCGGCTATGACCAGGCCTTCCTTGGCTTCCCCACTGGTGCCTTCGGGGACGATGGAGTCGACACACTCGCCGTCCGTCCATACCGAGCGGAACTCCCACTTGGAGAGCCGGTTGACCAAGTCCTGGGTCAGGGGCGTTTCTGGTGCCAGAAGCACGAAGCCGCGGTCGAGGTAGACCATCTTGGTGAAGAAGCCTTGTGGCTTCAGGTCCTTCGTAGGAATCGATTTCATGTACAACCCATCGGCACCGGGTATCCCCTGGCTGCGCAACCTTGTCTTTCGTCCCATTCATGCATAGCATGGCGAGGATGGTTCCGCTTATAGGACATTCGAGCCCTTGCTCACTTGTCGCTCACGCATCTCTGCCAACTCCAGGGGCACAGGGTGGAATTCCTGGATCAGGGGAGAGGCCAAAGGCCACTCTCCGATTCCTTATCATGATTATAGGAGCGAAAAGCGATGAAATTTAGGACAATTTATTTCCTTTTCAACGGCGTCCTCGTTTTTTCATTCTTTTTTGTCTTCCTGATGCCCGCTTTCCTGCTCGGATGGTCCTATGCCTTCGAGTTCTGGAAGGGGGCCTGGTACCTCGCAGTGGTGTTCCTTGCCCTCATCGGAGTGCTCAATGGCTTCTTCATGGTCAACCGAAAGGTCTTCAAACTCTTCGAAACAGAGGATTGGGAGGGGCTCTTCGCACATCTTTCCGAACTCATCTTCATTCGGCATCGCTATGGGCAGCTGCAGGTGAAATATCTTGCCGAGACTGCCTTCCTGCTCGGGAAGGTCGATGCGATCTCGAAACTCGAGGATGAACTCAGGGAGCGAAACCCCTCCCTGCTCCGCTCGATGGCTGTGGTTTTTGGTTTTGTCCGCGTGCTCAAGGGGCAGGTGCCCGGGGCCATCACCTTCTGGGCACCGTACCTCGATGCCAGGGGGGTGGAGAACAGGCCCTGGCTGCGCTTCGGCTATGCCTTCGCCCTCGTGCTCGACCGCCGCCTCGCTGATGCCAGATCCTACCTTCTTGAAGGCTCCCTCGCGCGCGACCCTATCCAGGGCCTGCTCTCGGCCTGGCTCCTCGATTCCCTCCTCCTCCCACTGGAGGAGGAGGGAAGCAAGGCCGAAGAGCTCCGCCTGCGGGTCAGGGAAGTCAGGGAGGGCCTCCGTCGCCGCTTCCCAGGTGCGAGCCTTGACCGCGAAATCGAGAAGGCCAAGTCAGAGTTCCACATCGTCATACTCTCGCGACCCATCTCCGACGCCCTCACCTGGCTCAGGGCTGGGTAAACTTGCCCTGCCTACCTGCCGATACATGGGAGAAGATGCCTGTCCCAAACGATTCCCAGGTCAGCGAGCCATTCTCAGGCGCGCGCGCGCAGCTCCCGGTATCGCTCTCGCAGGCACCGCGAGGACTATGCGTGGCGCTTTTGGGTCTCGTCCTCGCGCTCCTGCCCCTATCCCTGCTGTCGGCCGCCGAGCCGCGCCTCCATGTCGTGTCACAGGGTGACACAGTATACTCGGTAGCCAGGCTCTACGGCCTCAGCCCCAGTGCCCTGATGGTGGCCAACGGACTTTCCGAACCCGCCAGGCTCAAGGTCGGCCAGAAGATCGTAATCCCACGTTTTCACCGGGTGCAGAAGGGCGAGACCCTTTTTGGCATCGCCAAGGCCGAGGGCCGTACCGTCGAAGACCTGCGTTCGCTCAATGGCCTCAAGGCTGGCGATGTGCTCAAGGAAGGCCAGATCCTCATCCTGCCTTCGGCTGTGGAAGCGCCAAAGCCGGCGACCGGTGCAGCCACCCAGGCTGCAGCCCCTGCCTCCTCGGCTGCAAGCCCAAGCCCCGTTTCGCCAGCTGCATCCGTAGCGGTTCCCGCGCCAAGTCACGGCACGGGACCTGGGTCCCCAGCCAGGCCCGCAGCTGACCTGGCCCAGCCCGCGAAGCAGGAACTGTCCGGCGCCTCCAGTGGCAGGGCTGTCACAAGCAAGGCACCCATGCCCTGCGAAGGCGAGGCCCGCTACATGGATGGCAAGGTATTCGGGATCGCCATAACCTCGATGCGCGGCAAGCCAATCAGGGCGGTCGCAGCAGGTACGGTAGTCTCTGCGGGGCCCTATCGCGGTTTCGGATCCGTGGCCTTTGTTCAGGCTCGGAATGGACTCTACTTTGTGTACGGCGGTGGCGAATCCCTAGGCGTCAGGGTGGGCGATACAATCAAGACTGGCCAAGTCCTCGGTTCTGTCGGCATAGACCAGCTTTCCGACTCTCCCTTGGCCTTTTTTTTCGTGTTCAAGGGCAATGAAGCCCTCGATCCGGCCACCGCTCCCCGGGAATGACGTAAAATGTACGATTTTTTGCAGAGTTGACCTTGCTTCTTGTATCTTTGACGATACATTTTCTATTCGCAGAACACGTCCTCGCTGTGAACTCGTCGGGACTCGAATAGAAAACATGAGCTTGCTGTCGATGCAGGCGAAGAAGGTGGATCAGCATGGCCGAAAGTCCGGTGCCAAAGGCAGTGCAGGCGCGCAAGAAGAAGGCTAAGACGATCCTTCCCCTGGCACGGAAAAAGCCGCGGCATGCAAAGGAAACCGACCCGCTCGCGCTCTACCTCAAGCAGATTTCTCGCTATTGCCTCCTGACAGCCGAGGAGGAGCTCCAGATTGGGGAGCGCATAACCCGCTCCAAGAAGGCCATGCAGGATTTCGACGCGACCTGCGCCGACGATGCAGCGAGGAAATGCCCTGAACACGATCGGCTCCAGGCCGAACTCATTGCGCACAAGAACCGGATGATTTCCGCCAACCTCCGCCTCGTGGTCTCCATTGCGAAAAACTACCAGCATCGGGGGCTTACCCTCCTCGACCTCATCGATGAAGGCAATATCGGGCTCATCGAGGCAGTCGAGCGCTTCGACTACCGTCGTGGCTGCCGCTTTTCGACCTATGGGACCTGGTGGATCCGCCAGGCCATCATCAAGAGCCTCGCCGACAAGGGCCGCGTCATCCGCATCCCCATCCACATGCTCAACACCATCAAAAAGTGCTATTTCGTGGCAAAGCAACTTACCCAGGAGCTCGGCCGCGACCCCAACCCGGAAGAGCTTGCCGACAAGCTCGGCATGGACTCACGGCGTGTCAAGGAGATCATGAGGCTGTCGCAGGAAACCGCCAGCCTCGACACGACCGTCGATGAGGACAATGTCACTCATCTGGCCGACCTCATCAAGGACGAGAGCGTTGCAGAGCCCTTCGAAGAGGTCTTTTCGCTGACCCTCCAGGACACGCTGGCGGACGTCCTCAAGAACCTCTCGCAGCGCGAGATCACCATCATCCAGCTCCGCTATGGCCTCAATGGCCAGGGACCACGCACCCTCGAGGAGACCGGCAAGCTCCTGGGCATCACGCGGGAGCGCGTGCGACAGATCCAGGAAAAGGCCATACAGAAGCTCAAGGAACTCAAGGAACTGTCGGAATACGAGTGGGGGCGCTGAGGGCCAGACCCCTGCAATCCGGGTAAACCGGGCCGCGAGGCATGGCTGGAATCAGGGTTGCAATCCAAGGGCTGTCTCCTGCACGGTCGAAGCCGGAGCAGTGGGTTACCTGGCAGGGAATCATGGACACGCTACGAGCCACTCCTTGAATCCGGGAAGGGTCTCGGCTATCAGGCTTGCCAGGTTTGCAGCCATCTGCCTCGGATACTCCTTGATGATGAAGTCCACCAATCGACGTTCTATCATCTCATCCGTGAGGCGGGCCCTGAGGGGGGCCGGGATCCGAATGCCTGAGGAAGGCATCCAGCGAGGACCGCGTGCGAGGTTCTTCGCGCCAGAGGAAAAGCAGGTCCAGGAGCGCGGGCTAGCGCTCTTCCCTGGCCTCGGCCCCGAGCTTCGGGACGATCTCCTCGAGGTCGCG
>JBMOIK010000085.1:0-12800 GCA_049317365.1 Rectinemataceae bacterium
CTTCATCTCCTCCAATCTTGACGAGATCATCGGGATAGCCGACAGCATTGCCGTCATGTACCGAGGCAAGGTCGTGGGCTTCCTCCGCAATGAGCGGGACCAGTCGAAGGAGTTCAAGGAATTCATAGGAGAATACATGCTGGGACTTCGCGATGACTTCGCATCGCGCGATGACTTCGCATCGCGGGACGACTTCGCGTCGCGGGATGGCGTAGCCGCTTCAGACGGGCCGAAGGCTCCTGCGGCATCAGGGCAAGGAGGGCTGTCGTGAAAGGCAGGAAATCGGCTAGCGGGTTGCTGTCCACGGTACTTGGCCTCACTCTCACCATCCTGTTCTCCTTCGGCCTCGTGATACTCCTCATTCTCTTGCTCAGCAAGATGCCGGAAAAGACGATCTACGCATTCTTCATCGGCCCCTTCTCGAACAAGTACTATTTGGGAAATATGCTGAATGTGGCGGTGCCGCTCATCTTTACGGGACTGGGTATCGCGGTCGCCTTCAAGTCCTCGGTGTTCAATCTTGGAGGCGAGGGCCAGGTCTACGCTGGCGGCCTTGCGGCGACCATCGCCTGCCTCGCCATTCCGCACGCGCCCGGACTGGTCGGCATGGTGCTGGCCCTCATGGCGGCAGCTACGGTGGCAGGCGTCATCGCGGGTTTTTCGGGCTTCTTCCGGATGAAGTGGGATGCGGACGAGATGATCTCCTCCTTCCTCCTCTCGGCAGCTGTCGCCCTGGTATGCAATTACTTTATAACTGGTCCCTTCGACGACCCGAACAACAACATCCTGTCGACCTATCCCATCGCCAAGCAGTTCGCATTCCTGAAGATCTTCCCTCCTTCCAAGCTGAACGTCAGCGCCTTCCTCGCCATCGCGGCAGCGATACTCGTCTACATTTTCATGAACAAGACCCATGCGGGCTACGAGATGAGGATGTGCGGATTGAACCGGGAGTTTTCCCGCTATGGTGGAATCAAGGTTTCCAGGTATCTGGTTCTGCCCATGATCCTCTCCGGTGCCCTGCATGGCCTTGGCGGCGGGCTCATGGTCCTGGGCACCTACCAGGCAGCCATCAAGGGATTCTCCTTCGGCATGGGCTGGAACGGGATCGCGGTAGCCCTCATAGCACGGAACAATCCCCTCGGAGTCCTTCCTGCAGCCCTCCTTTTCGCCTATCTCGATGCTGGAGCCAAGTCGGCGATGCTCGGCGGGGATGTCACCTTCGAGATCGCCGCGATTGCCCAGTCCTTCATCTTTTATCTCGTCACCGCCCAGGCACTCTATGACATCGTGCGCAAACGGAGGCGGGCATGAGTTCCAATTCAAGCTACTCGGTTCCCCTGGTCTTCAATGCGGTTGAGATCATGACCCCCTTCCTCCTCGCTGGCATAGGTGGCCTATTTACCGAACTGGCCGGCATGCTCAATATCGCCCTCGAGGGATTAATGCTCGCGGGGGCCTTTTTCAGCATCGTCTTCGCTGCAGCGACCGGAAACCTTTTTCTCGGGATCGTCATGGGAGTGCTTTGCTCCATGCTCCTGGCGCTGATGTTTGGCACGATCACGCTCAAACTCCGGGCCAACGTATTCATCACGGGACTTGCGACAAACCTCTTTGCCTCGGGCTTCACCGTCGTGCTGGCCTATCAGCTCTTCCACACCAAGGGTGTCATCCAGTTCCAGAACATACCCAAGCTGCCCGTGCTCGTCGTACCGGATTTCCTCCAGCGAATACCCATCCTGGGAGACATCCTCTTCGGGCACAACATCATCGTCTACCTCACCTGGGCCCTCGTCCTCCTTTCTGCCATTGTCATCTACCGCACGCCCTTCGGGCTCAGGCTCAGGGGTACCGGAATCAACGCCGATACCATCGTCTCCCTCGGCCTGAGTCCGCAAAAGTACCAACTGGCTGGAATATTGATCTCTGGTTTTACCTGCGGGCTCGCCGGGGCAATGCTGACCATCAGGCTCGCGGCCTTTGTCCCGGAGATCACCTCGGGCCGGGGCTGGATAGCCCTAGTTGCAATATACCTCGGCAACAAGACCCCATTTGGCATTGCTGTCGCGTCCTTCGTGTTTGGTCTCACCGAAAGCTTTTCCAATTATGCACAGGGGGCCATCAAGATCCCCTCCGATTTCATTCTGGCACTTCCCTACGTGATCACCGTGGCTGCCATGATCCTCTACGCGGTCTGGCGACATTCGCGTGCCACAAGATAGAAGTCTTATCAAGGGTCCAATAAGGAGAACTACATGAAAGCAGCCGTGTTGCTTGCGCCTGAGAAAATGGAGATTCAGGAGGTTCCAACTCCAGGCATCAAGCCTGGCGAGGTCCTGGTGAAGATCAAGAACTGCGGCATCTGCACGCTCGAGCAGCGTCTTTACGCAGGGGCCATGAAGATCTTCTATCCCATCATACCCGGCCACGAGGCTGCGGGCGAGGTGGTGGAGGTCGGCGCGGATGTCCTTTCGGGGATCTCCCCGGGAACCAGGGTCGCCTTGGATCTCGTCGTGCGCTGCGACGAGTGCTATTTCTGCCGCACCGGCCAGTCCAACCTCTGCGCCAACCGTTTCAAGAACAACAAGAAGGTTCTTGGTGGCTTCGGTGAGTACATGGCAGTGTCCGCGAGCCAGGTCTACACGATCCCGGCCTCGCTGCCCTACGCCGAGGCAGCTTTTGCCGAGCCTCTGTCCTGCTGCATCCGCTCGCTCAAGAAGGTCGGGCTCAAGCTGGCCGAGGACCTCCTCATCATCGGCGCCGGTCCCATGGGCCAGATGCACCTGCAGATCGCTCAACTTATGGGCGCACGTGTCTTCGTCTCCGATCCCGACAAGGCACGCCTCGCCATGGCCAAGAAGCTGGGAGCCTTTCTCACCATTGATCCTAGTACCGAGGACCTTGTGAAGATCCTGAAGGAACATACCGACGGCAGGGGCGTGGACGCCTGCGTGATCACGAGCATGGCTCCCGTCGCCCTGACGACAGCCTTCGAGGCGGTCAACAAGGGCGGGAGGGTCAACATCTATACATCCTACACGGACAAACCGCCCCTTCCCATCGACGCGAATACCCTCCACCGCAACGAGGTCACCGTCACCGGTACCGAGGGTCGAACCGAGTCTGACTTCCTGGCCGCTGTGCGCTTGCTCTCCTTCGGCAAGGTCGACGTGAAACCGCTGATCAGCAGGGTCGTGGGCTATCCCTCCCTCGAGGCAGGCATCAAGGCTGCCATGACAAGCGACACCTATCGCGTACTCCTTGAGCAGGAAGGCAAGGTTTGATCCTTACTGTCGATATCGGAACCTCGGTGCTCAAGGCGGCGTTGTTCGAAAGAGACGGCACGCCAGTGCGCCGTGCCGAGTGTCCGATAGCCCTCCTCCCGAACCCTGATCCCCTGCGGCGGGAGGTCGATGCAGAGGATTGGGTGCGAGGCCTGCGTTCGGTCGCGGGCCAGCTCGGTCTCGCGGCATTCCCGGCCCGCGCAGGTTCTCCGGCTCTCGAAGCAATGATAATTAGCGGCAACGGTCCGACCCTCGTTCCCGTGGCAGCTGACGGAAGCCTCCTTGCCAAGGCCATGACCTGGATGGACAGGCGGGGTGTCGAGGAGGCGCGGATCGTTTCGGAAAAGCGGGGGAAGTACACCGACCCGGCCTTCACCCTGCCGAAGGCCCTCTGGCTCTACCGCAATGAACGATCTATCTATGACCGTACGCGCCATTTCCTTTCACCCCCCGAGTTTCTCACCTTCGTCCTGACTGGCGAGGCCTGCACCTTCCTGCCCACTCCCCAATACAAGGAATCAATCATGTGGGATGAGGCGGCAGTGGAGATGCTGGGCTTGGACAAGGGCAAGTTCCCGCCCTTTGTCGCCCCGGCTGCGATGGTTGGTCGGGTCGGCGCCGCTGGCTCTGCCACGACTGGTGTGCCTGCCGGCACGCCAGTCATCGCTGGCGCTCCCGATTTCATCGTTGCGCTTCTTGGTACCGCGACCGTGCGGCCCGGTCGGGCCTGTGTCCGCTCTGGCACTTCAGAAGGCATCAACCTCTGTTCGACGGTTCCCTCGAACGACAAACGGCTTCTTAGTGTCGGCCACCTCGCCGAGGGTCTCTACAACGTGTCCGGTGTGATCTCCACGACGGGCAAGGCCCTCGAGTGGTTCAAGAACCTTTCTGGCAAGGCGGACGCCAGCTATGAAAGCCTCTTCGAGGAGATAGCCGCTGTACCTGCAGGGGCCAACCGCCTCCTCTTCCTGCCCTACCTCGCCGGCGAACGGGCGCCGCTCTGGGACCCCAGTGCACGCGGCAGTTTCATCGGCCTCAACCTCAACCATGGACTTCGTGACATGACGCGGGCAGTGGTCGAGTCGGTGGCCTTCGCAATCCGCGATGTGATCGAGGTCATGGGAGAGAATGGGCTCGCGGTGAGCGATCTCAGGATCATCGGCACTCCCGCAAAAAGCGCGATCTGGAACCAGATCCGTGCCGACGTCACGGGGCGCAGGATACTCGTGCCCGCCCTCCAGGACGCCGACCTCTCAGGCGACCTTTGTCTCGGCCTCTTCGGGCTTGGCGAGTACCCTTCCATAGCCGCTGCTTCCGAGGCAGTGGTAAGGATCGGTGCCGTCTTCGAGCCCCAGTCTGCAACGACCGCGATATACGACGAATTGTTTCCTTTGTACCGGCAGTCCTATAAGGGCCTGCGGGAAGTCTTTACCCAATTATCCGCAGCAAGGAGCTCTACATGAATCTCGGGAAAAGCATCAGGTCGACGGCCATCTTCCGCAGGAGCACGGGAAGGACGGTCATCGTGGCCCTGGACCACGGGGGGATCGCCGGGCCGATGCCCGGAATCATCAAGCCAGCCGAGGTTGTGAGGGCTTGTCGCGAGGGCGGGGCCGATTCCATCCTCGCGACGCGGGGCGTTTTGACAGCCTCCGAAGGCGAGTGGGATCGCAGCCTTTCGGCCGTCCTCCGCATCACTGGCGGCTTCACAGTCCTGGGCGGGAAATTCGAGGAGGAACTCATTTCCAGCCCCGAGTCAGCCCTCGCGTTGGGTGCTACAGCAGTTGCCGTCACCGTCAAGTTCGGCCACGAGCGCGAAGGCGAGTTCACCAAGCAGGCCTCCTTAGTCGCTGATACCTGCGAACGCTGGGGCATCCCCCTGATGATCGAGGCCATGGCCAAGGCCAAGGACATGAAGTCCAGTGATCCCAAGGGCGTTTCCCTCGCTGCCCGGGCTGCCCAGGAGATCGGGGCTGACATCGTGAAGACCTACTACACAGGCGATCCCGAGAGCTTCCACGCCGTCGTCGAAGGCTGTCCTGTGCCCATCGTCATTCTCGGCGGGGAGAAGTCAGATACCCTCGAAGCCGTGTTCACCGACGTGTTCTATTCCCTCCAGGCTGGCGGCAAGGGGATTGCCATAGGTAGGAACATCTGGCAGCACGGCAAGACCAAGGCGATGGTGGAGGCCATGGTAGGCCTTGTCCACGAGAACTGGACGGTGAAGCAAGCCCTGAATCACGTAGGGAGCTAAGGGATGCCTGCTCTCGCCTTTGCTACCAACTTCCTGTGGGTCATGGTGATCGGACTCCTGGGGCCGAATCTCCCGGCCATGGTCACTGACCTGGGCATCAGCTACGCCCAGGCCGGTTTCTTCTTCACCCTCCTCTCACTCGGTTCCCTGGTTGGTACGAGCGTGGGAGGCATTGGCTCCGACTTCCTGCCTCGGAAGCTCCTCTACGGTTCCTGCGTACTTCTCCTTTCCCTTGGGCTCCTCGTCATGGGCATCGCCCCCGGATATATTCTAATTGCGTCCTGTGTGTTCTTCCTGAGCCTCTTCGGCAGCCCGATCGGCGCGATCGGGCAGAGCATCATGCTGGGCATGTTCCCGACGAAGAGGGAGAAATACCTCTCCCTCTTCACCCTCTTCGGGGCGATGGGGAGCCTCCTGGCGCCAATCTTCGTATCGGTGAACTTCATTTTCTCCCTTTCCTGGCGCTGGGCCTTTGTCGAAGCGGCTTGCATTGGCTTCCTCGTCCTTGTCGCCCTCCTGACCGTGAGGATCCCTCCCCTTGCCGCGAACCACCAGAAGGTTGGCCTGTCTGAAATAGCGCGCCACCGGGGCATTGTCGTCGTAGCCATCCTCATCTTCTTTTCCACGGGGAGCGACTTCGGATTTTCCTACTGGCTGGCCGAATACTTCAAGACGGAGCTCCATGCGAGCCTCCGGCTCTCGAGCTCCGTCGTCGGTGTCTATCTGATTGGGATTATCGCAGGGCGTTCCCTGATCAACGTCTTCCTGAAGAGAATGAGTCCACGGGCCATCACGATCATGGGACTCTGCATTTCCCTCGGCTCGATCATTCCCTTCATCGTGGTGCCCTCGATACCGGTCAAGGTCGCCTTCTGTTTCCTCTACGGTTTTGGGACGGCCCCCGTTTTTCCCCTCCTCGTGGCCCGGGGCACCAAGCTCTTTCCTGCACAGCCCGGGGCTGTCACGGGTATCCTCTATGGATGCCTCTCGCTTGGCGGCATGGTCTTCCCCTTCCTTGTGGGCATCCTCGCCGGGAACTTCGGGATTGCAGCCTCCTATTTTTTCTGTGCGCTCGTCGTGGCGGGCCTCCTCATCGCGGTCCTCCTGGGCAAGGCTCCGCATATCGGCCCGGAAGTGTCAGCATCCGCATGAGTTGCATGAGTCCGCGATCGATTGTCATTTGGGGGTGAGGTATGGGAACAGGATTTACCTTTGACTTCGAGCATTGCACGGAGTGCCAGCGCTGCATGATTGCCTGCTCGGCTGCCAAGGAGGGGATGGTCTTCCTCGGGCGATCAAGGATCTCAATTGTGAGGGCCTGGCCCGAGCTCCCACGATGCGGGCCCTGTCATGGGCAGGGGGACGAGCGAGACCGAGGCCTACATGAGGACCCGCTTCGGAAATGATGTCCGTACACTGTCCATCGGCCGCGCCGGCGAAATGCTTGTGGCCATGGCCTCGGTCTTTACCGAGACCCGAACCTTCGGAAGGGGCGGGGCCGGGGCGGTCCTGGGTTCGAAGCGGATCAAGGGCATGGCCTTCCGGGGCAGCCAGGGTCTGGACGTCGCCGACCGGTCGGCCTTCTCTGCGGTGGTGGACAAGAACCTCGAGATAATCAGGACAGCCTGCGCCGAGCAGTACAACCTCCTGGGCATGTTCTCGCGGGTAGGAACTGGTGCGGGTGTGGGACTCGTCAACGGAAAGCAGGTCCTGGCGACGAAGAACCACCTCCTGGGCACCTGGGCCGAAGCCGCAAAGATCGATGGCTTCAGCTATGCGAAGAATTTCTACACGAGGCCCGTCGCCTGCTATGGCTGCCCCGTGCACTGCGGAATGCTGCACAAATTCCGGAAGCCGGAAGGTGGGGAGTCCTGGCTCAGGGGTCCCGAGTACGAGACCATGTACTCCCTCGGCACGGCCCTCCTCAACGCTGATCCAGTGACCCTCGCCGAGGCCAACCAGGTCTGCGAGGAATACGGGATGGACAGCCTGACCACGGGAGTGACGGTGGCACTGGCCTTCGAGATGGCGGAAAAGGGCCTTGTCACGGAGCCGGGCCTATCCCTGGCCTTCGGCGAGCGCGCTTCCATCCTCGAGCTGCTCAGGAAGATAGGCGAACGCGAAGGCTTGGGTGCCATCCTGGCAGATGGACCGAAAAAGGCGGCAGAGCGCGTCGGCGGCGGTGCCCTGTCCTACGCGATGCAGATCAAGAACTCCGGTTTTGCCGCCTGGATGCCCACACGCATGAAGGGCGTCGCCCTCTCCTTCGCCACCTCCAACCGGGGAGCCTGCCACAAGCGGGCACCGATCGGCGCGGAAATCACCGGGCAGGTCGACATGGACTCGAACGAGGGCAAGGCCGCAATGGTCAAAGACATACAGGATCTCGTGAACGCCTCCTTTACCCTGGTCGCCTGCCGCTTCCACGAGTTCGTGTCTCCCCACTCCACGTATGTTGAGCTTCTCGAAGCAGCCACTGGGCAGACGCTGAGCCTCGAGGAATTCAAGCTCTTGGGCGAGCGCATCTGGAACCTCGAGCGGCTCTTCAACCAGGGTGCTGGCTTCACGCGGAAGGACGACAATCTCCCTGATCGCTGCTTCGAGCCAATGGAAGGCGAGGCTGCCGGGGGGCCGATCATTTCGAGGAAGGACCTCTCTGACATGCTCGACGAGTATTATAGCCTCCGGGGCTGGACTGTCGAAGGCGTCCCGACAAAGGCCACGCGGGAAAGACTCGGGATATAGGGCAGTCGCGAGGCTTCCACCTTGCGGAGATCGACGTTGCACTCTACTCTGGGACCATGCCACACATCCGACTTCGCAATGTTGATCCTGACCTTGTCCGATCGCGGGCCTCCATCCTTGTCGACCGACTCACGGAGGCGGTGGGCTGTCAACGATCCTGGTTTACGGTCGAGATACTCGTAACTATCCCTATCGACACGGGCTTGGGCGATGAGGCCTGTCCCTTTGCCGAGGTCCTGTGGTTCAGGCGCCCCATCGAGATCCGGAAGCTCGTCGCGACAATACTGACGGAGGAGCTCCGGGGCGACGCCGATTACCTGACGACGGTGTTCTTCGACCTCGTGGACGGTGACTACTTCGAGAACGGTGAGGCTGTGTAGCCTCCGGATCACCTGGCGGGCAAGTTTTGCCTCGTATGCCCCCTTGTTCCGAAGGCGCCGTCCGGGTTTCACTTCCCTCCATGCACGCACGACCCAAACGCATACTCCTCGACTTTGGCTTTGTCTTCACCCAGGCCCAGGACCCCAGCGTCTTCGATGCCTTGCTCCAGGAGCTCGGCCTCGAACGAGGCCCCTTCATGGCGGCCTGGGCCCGGTATCGCCTCGAACTGGACCGGGGCAGCCTTACGCCTGCCGCGTACTGGAAAACGGTCCTGGCTTCCTGTGGGGTCGAGGGGGCAGAGGGCTTTGTGGATGCGCGGCTTGCCGAGTTGATCGAAACTGACTTGGCCGCCTGGATGCTCCCGAGGAAGGATGTTCACGCATTGCTGCAAGGCTTCCTCGACGCTGGCGTCGATCTGGCCATCCTGTCCAACATGCCACCCGGTATCGGCGCCCGCTTCGAGGCTGCCTGGCCCTGGATCCAAAGGATTCCCCACCGCCTCTTTTCGGGCGATATCGGCCTTGAAAAACCGAACCCAGCCTTCTATTTCCATTTCCTGGAGCGTAGTGGCTGGGAGGCTGCGTCCACGCTCTTTGTCGATGACCTTAAGGTGAACATCGAGGCTGCCGCCTCCCTCGGCTTTGCGGTTCATCACTTTATCGAAGAGACAGACGCGATGCGCGCAATGAGCGAGTGGGTAGCCGCGTAGCCGGGGGCGTGCAATGGCTTCGGCCATCTGTATCTGACAGGACACTGCGGAGGAGGCAGGAATGAAACTGGACTGGAAAAAGGATGACAAGCGTTTCTATCAGCCTGCGGCCGATCCGTGCCTCATCGAGGTTCCGGCCTTCCAGTATTTTGCGGTAAAGGGGCAGGCCAATCCGGACAGCGAGGACTTCACCCGACATGTCGGGCTTCTTTACGCGCTCAGTTATGCGATCAGGATGTCGCCGAAAAAAAACCGGGCTCCTGCGAACTATGTCGAATACACGGTCTTTCCCCTCGAGGGAATATGGGATATCAGCGAGGATGCGAAACGGCGGCCGAAGGTCTCCGGGGCGCCTGTCGACCGGGATGCCCTGGTTTTCGACCTCATGATTCGCCAGCCATCCTTCGTGACTGCGGACTATGCTGCTGGCGTCATCGAGGAACTGCGGAAAAAGGAGAAGGATCCCCTCCTCGATGGAGTGCGCTTTGAGTCCATCGCTGACGGCAGCTGCGTGCAGATGATGCACCTCGGTCCCTACGCCACCGAAGCCGCGAGCTTTGCACGCATGGAGGCCTTTGCCACGGAAAAGGGCCTCAGGCGGCTCTCCATGGTGCACCGGGAAATCTATCTCTCTGACCCGAGGAAGACCGCTGCGGAAAAGATGCGCACAGTACTGAGATTCAAGGTGGGCTGATCGCCTTTAAGCACCTGGCTCAGGCCTGGTTGTACCAGGCCCTGATCCTGTCGGCAGCCCAGTCGAGGGGAATGCGTTCCTGCTCAAGGCGCACGCCGACGCCGTGGACATTGTCCCGCAGCTCTGAGAAGAGCTCTGACTCTGCGGCGTCTAGTCCGGATGGGACTTCGCCCGAGCGGGCTGTCTCCTCGAAGGACCAGAGGTCGCGGTGTTCGAGGAGGGTCGGGCGATCCATCATGATTGAGGTGATGTGAGGCAGGCGGCTCCGGGTTTGCCCGCGGGCCCGCCCGAGGATGGCGAGTCCGTGCGTGTCGAGGTCGCCCCAGTAGCCGACGGGGATGGAGGCTAGCCAGGGGATGGCAGAGAGGGCTTCCACCGCGTAGCCCAGGTGGAGGATGGCGATGCAACCAGGTACGTCGGGAAGGGCCAGGCCGGTCTCGAGGTTTTCGATGATGAGGGCGCGGTCGAAGCGCAGGCCGGCGAGCTCAGCCACCGAGGTTGCCGCCGAATCGAGGCCGCCTAAGGCGTCGCGGAGGGCCTGGTCGAGGAGGCGCCAGCGGATGAGGCGGGGCGGCGCGCGCAGGCCCAGCCCCTCGATGCCGCGGGCAGCCTCCGCTGGGACTGCTGTGCCTGCTGAGTTACCGCCGAAGCCGGCTCTGCCAGACAGGGCTGAAACGAACTCTGCCACCATGGAAGCCCGGGCTTCGAGCCACTTGGAATGAATGCCTCGGACGGGTACGGCACGCCTGAAAAGGCCGGATGCGGGGTTGGCATGCAGCCACTCGACAACAGCTTCGAGGCGCTCAAGGTCAGCGTCATCCAGGGCGACGAGTTGTGCTAGATTGCCTTCGATGGCTGCGCCAGAACCGGGCCATCGCGCCAGGATGCGGTCCCTGACTGCCAGGGCGCGGCGAAGGGCGGAGGGGCGCCCGAGCCAGGCTGCGAGGCTCTCCGCGTCGCGGAAGAGAGCGGCCTTGGGAAGGGTCTGCCGCCCGTGCGCGCGCGACTGCACTTCTTCCCATTCAAGCTCGCAGGCCCCTTCCTCTGCCCGCCAGGCCTCAACCCAGGCACGGAGCCCTGCCGCGGCATCCTGCCATTCTGCCGAAGCAGGTTTGCCGAGCATGACGCGGAGCGGCCACTGCCCGCGACCGCAGGCCCAGGCCGCCCATTCTGCGTCGAGGCGCTTTGCCAGGGCCTGCCTGAGATCCTCAGGCTTCTTCAGCATTGCTTGCAATTCCTCCGGGCTTCGAGAAGATCTCGAGGCGGCCCGTGGCCGGGTCGAGGGCTATGGGGAGGAGGCGCGAGTCACGCTCGTCCAGGATGCCCACGTAGCAGGCTCCGCCAATGTAGGGCTCGAGGCTCATCACGGCCTTGTTGGGCGTGGCCATGATCATCTGGAAGCCGAACTCGCGGAAGACTTCCATCACCCGCGCGGTGAATTCACTGTCGGCCTTGTCGAAGGCCTCGTCCATGCTGATCATCGCAAAGCGGGGGAGGCCGTGATGGATTCCACCTAATTGATAGCGAAGGGCGGCCGCGAGGCAGGTGGTTGCAAGGCGCTGCCGCTGTCCGCCTGACTTGCCCGCCCCGCTCCGGTAGACCTGCACGATCCTTCCATCCCCGTCAACCTCGTCGGCGACGAACTCAACATGGTTGCGAACGTCGAGTACGAGGGACTTCCAGCGCTCGTCCGCGGCCTCCTTCGACTCGAGGCGCTTGACGAGGCGGCGGACCTCCTCGAAACGGCGCTCCGCTCGCGCATCGTCCCCCGCAGGCACCTCGTCGAGGCTTGAGCGCAGCGAGGCGCGGAACTCCATGACGTCGGAGAGCTGGCGGTCGAGGGTCTCGATGGCGAGGTGGGTTTCGGGACCGAAGGGCGCCTTGGCGAGACTTGCATTGACGAGGTCCATGCGAAGGCGAATCTCTTTTCGAGCCCTGTCCATGCGTGCCAGGAGAACGGAGAGGTGTTTGTAGCCCTGGTCCTGGAGATACTCACGGAAACGCGCTTCGTGGGCGGGGAGGTCCTCGGTTTCGAGTCTGTCGAGGCGGGCCATGAAATCGGGGACGCTTTCGACGCTGGCGTCGAGGCCCCCCGACTCTGCCCTCCACTCGCGGATGAAGTCGCGGAAGGCCTGGAGCATGGATGCTTCGAGCGCAGCAAGTCGCTCGGTGAGGGTCCTGGCGCGGTTTCCAATCTGGCGCTCGGCGCGCCTGGCCCGCTCGTCGAGGCTGCCCGCACCTTCGAGGGCAAAGGGACGCGGGTCCTCTGAAAAAAGCGCCTCGATGGCTGCTGAAATGCGGGCGGGGATGGCTGGGCCTGTAGCGATCTCCCGCAGGCCGGAGAGCTGCTTGTTCATAGTTATGATCAAATCATCGTTCTTGGCGCGCGCGAGTTCCGAGGCGCGGAGGATCTTCCCGGCCTCGTCGCGCTTGTGCCGTTGCCCGGCCACCGAGGCTGCGAGGCGGGCGAGGTCCCCGTCCTTGCGCCGGGCCTCGGCCAGGGATTTTTCGAGGAAGACAGCGCGGGAGACGAGACTTTCCACGTCGATGTCGCGCCACTCGAGGGCTGAGAGGCGCTGGAAGGCCGCAGCCAGGGCGGCTTCCCTGGCGCTGGCTCCTTCGAGTTCCGCCAATGTAGCCTCGAGGGCGGCCAGTCTTCGGCCGGTCGCCTCGGCCTTGGCCGCAAAGGCTGCCCGCCGTGGCCCGTTGTCGAAACCGAGGGTCCACGAAGCG
>JBMOIK010000086.1:0-12722 GCA_049317365.1 Rectinemataceae bacterium
TCGGTCTGGACCGGGCATGGTTTCTCGCGGATCTCGCCGGCCCGGCCAAGGAAGCATTCACAAAGGACCAGCGCCTGTGCCACGAATATGGAGCCCACGGCTTCCCGACCTTTCTCGTTCGCGGGGGCGGTCATGAGCGGATCCTGTGCGGCTACACCAGGTTTCCCACCTTCGCCGCTCTCTTTGACAGCCTGGCCGACAAGCCCCTCGAGAGGTTTCGGTCAGCGATCAGCGAGGCCTCGGTGCTCGGGTTTGTCGGGAATTACGGCAGTGCTGCCGCGCGCGAAGTCGCGGAGGTCTTTGGCGTCACGGATTCAGACGCGGAAACACTACTGCGGCAGCTTGTCACGAAGGGACAGATCGAAGGGCATTTAGCGGGTACCGGAACCATGTATCGGATGCCTATGGCAGGAGCGTACTGCGATCCGTTGACGGGCGGATGTGGATGACTATCTGATGCCCGGAAAGTCTGGCGGCATCGGAGGGAAGCCTTCCTGCGGCGGGACGGCTTCGTCCTCGAGAACTCAGAATCGATAGCCGATGAAAAGACCATAGTCGAAAACCGGGGTCGACAGGACCCTGGCGATTGCCAAGGAATAAACGTCTCCAATATGATCCCAATTGATCTTTCCCAGGAACATGGTGTCGCCCGGACTCGCGAAAAGCGAGGTCTTGGCGGAGAGGGCCAACGACCGTTCACGCGCGCCGAAGTCAATGTTCAGTACGGCAGTGCTTTTCACGTCCCAGAGGGTCAGTGAACTGAGGTCTAGTTAAGGGAAAACTTGAGGCTCAGGGTTGGCGGTGGGCTGTAGTTTTTCCCATCGGTATCGGTCTATACTATTTCCTGTCGGTCAGCGAAGAGGAGATGTACGCCGTCCTCGGCACGATCGGGGACAACTCCTTCCTGAACGATCTCAAGAAACAGAACGAGGGCTACATGAAGACCCTCGAAGCGCTCTCGGCAAGCTGGCGAGCGCAGCCGGACAAGCACTGGAGGAAAATGTATGGGTAATTATGCGGATGATTTCATGGCCGAGGTCCTGGCGAGGAATCCCGGGGAACCGGAATTCCACCAGGCGGTCCACGAGGTGTCTCGCTCCCTCGTCCCCGTCATGGACAGGAGCCCCCACTACCGGAAGGCGAAGATCCTCGAGCGCCTCGTGGTGCCCGAGCGGACGGTCATGTTCCGCGTTCCCTGGGTCGACGACCGGGGCGAGATCCAGATCAACCGGGGCTTCAGGGTGGAACTGAGCAGCGCAATCGGCCCCTACAAGGGCGGCCTCCGCTTCCACTCCACGGTCTACCTCGGCCTCCTCAAATTCCTCGCCTTCGAGCAAACCCTCAAGAACTCGCTCACCACCCTGCCCATGGGCGGCGCCAAGGGAGGCTCCGACTTCGATCCCCATGGAAAGAGCGACTACGAGGTCATGCGCTTCTGCCAGAGTTTCATGATAGAACTCTGCCGCCACATCGGACAGTTCACCGACGTACCTGCCGGGGACATCGGCGTGGGTGGTCGCGAGATCGGCTATATGTTCGGCCAGTACAAGCGCATCAAGAACGAGTTCGTCGGCGTGCTGACGGGCAAGGGAGTGAAGTGGGGGGGCTCCTGGATCAGGCCGGAAGCCACGGGCTACGGCTGCGTCTATTTCGCCGCCGAGATGCTCGCCTCGCGTGGCGCGGACCTCTCTGGCAAGACCTGCCTCGTGTCGGGTTCGGGCAACGTGGCCCAGTACACGATCGAGAAGCTCATAGCCCTCGGCGCCAAGCCCGTGAGCCTCTCCGACTCCGACGGATCGATCTACGATGCGGAGGGAATCGGCACCGAGAAACTCGCCTACATCAAGGAGCTCAAAAACATGCGGCGTGGGCGCGTCAAGGAATACGCCGAGCGCTGGAAGGGCTCGGTCTACTCGAAGCGCGACGGCACGGCCGACTGCGATCCTCTCTGGGACCACCCAGCCGATTGCGCCTTTCCGAGCGCGACGCAGAACGAGGTCAAGGGGACAGACGCGGCGAACCTGCTCCGCAACGGCGTCAGCCTCGTCGCCGAGGGTTCGAACATGTCCAGCACGCCCGAGGCGGTGGAACTCTTCCTCGACAAGGGGATCCTCTTTTCCCCGGGCAAGGCTTCCAACGCCGGCGGCGTCGCCACCTCGGGCCTCGAGATGTCGCAGAACAGCCTGCGCATGTCATGGTCGCGGGAGGAAGTCGACCAGCATCTCCAGAGAATCATGAAGGGCATCCACAAGAGCTGCCTGCAAGCCGCTGAAACCTACGGTACGCCAGGCAACTATGTCGCGGGGGCGAACATCGCCGGCTTCCTCAAGGTCGCCGACTCGATGCTCGACCAAGGAATCGTGTGACGGAAGGGTTTCTCCGCCTCTCGGCGGGCGGCATCGGCGGGAAGGGCGATGGGCTCGCCCTTCTCGCCTCGCTTGTCGATGAAAGCGGGGCGGGAGTCGCCCTGCGAGGGGCGGTCCCGGGCCTCGCCATCGCCATTCCCCGGACGGCAACCATCGGGGTCGACGCCTTCGCCGAGTTCACTTCAGCCAACATGCTTCGGGGAACTGCCGCTGCGGCCCCTGACTGGCCTTCGCTGCGCGAAGCCTTCCTCGCCTCGCCCCTTCCTGGACATCTCGTCGAAGCCCTGGACGCCTTCCTTCCCGAAGCGGGCAGGCCCCTCATCTGCCGTTCCTCGAGTCTCCTCGAGGATGCCCGCGACGCTCCCTTCTCCGGCGTCTACGAGTCCTACGCCATCCCTAACTCCCATGCGCATCGCGCGATGAGGCTCCGCCAGCTCTGCGACGCGGTCAGGCTCGTCTATGCAAGTCTTTTTTCCCCCGGCGCGATAGCCTACCGCGAGGCGGCAGGCTGTCCCGAGGATTCGGAGGCCATGGCCGTCCTCATCCAGGAACTTGTCGGCTCCGCCCGTGGGCGCTGGTTTTATCCCGTTCTTTCGGGAACCGCGCAGTCCTTCAACTACTATCCCCTCTCCTATGCCCGCCCCGAGGATGGGCTTTGCGTCGCGGCCTTGGGCCTGGGCTCCCATGTAGTCGAGGGCGGAGCCTCCCATCGCTTCTGCCCGCTTTGGCCCCTCCTCGACGCCACGCCACCAGAACTCGCCGGCGACGGAGCGCAGCGGACCTTTCGCGCCCTCGACCTCGAGCTCGCCGAGCCCGACCTCACCAAGGGCGAGTCCGCAGCCCTCGCGGAACTCGACATCGAGGCGGCCGAGGGCAATGGCGTCCTCGATCTGGTCGCCTCCACCTGGGACCGCGACGATCTCCGCCTCGTGCCGGGCGCCCTCAGGGATGGACCCCGGATCATCGACCTCGCTCCCGTGCTCAAATACGAGGTCCTGCCCTTCGCGAAGGCCATCGCCGCCGCGCTCGCCGCGGCCGAGCGGACGACGGGGGGACCGGTCGAGCTCGAGTTCGCGCTCGAGGCCGGGGGCCGCGCCGGCCTGCCGGACAAGGCGGGTCCGACGCTCTACCTCCTCCAGCTCAAGAAGCTCCGAAGGGAGCGTGGCGGATCCGGCGTCGATCTCTCGGAGTCACATGGGACTAATTGTCTTATTTTTTCCGAACGCGCCATGGGCGAGGGCCGGATCGCCGGACTCCGCGACCTGGTATGGATCGACCCCGACACCTTCGACCGCTCGCGGAGCCGCGAGGCAGCGGAACAAGTGGCAGTCCTCGACCGCGAACTCGGAGCCCTGGGGAAACGCTACATCCTCATCGGCCCCGGTCGCTGGGGCAGCCGCGATCCCTGGCTGGGCATACCCGTTGACTATCCGCAGATCGTGCATGCCGCCGCGATCGTTGAAACCGAGCTGCCCGGCTTCGCGGTGGATTTTTCCTTTGGCAGCCACTTCCTCCGCAATGTATCGGGGCGGGGAATAGGCTATCTCGCCGTGCCCTCGCGGGGTGCAAGCGGGGTTGACTGGGAAAGCCTTTCCGCCCTGCCAAGGCTGCGCAGCATGGGATCCTGTTCGTGGAGCCAGAGCGAAGAGCCTCTCGAGGTGCTGATGGACGGACTCAACGGACGTGCCTTGATCAGGACGGCGACAGAATGACAAGGGAGCGCCCGAGGGTTCCGATCCGGGGCAACTCGGGAAGTCCTGGGTCGAGCTCGAACAGGAAGGAACAATTGGGTCCTGAGTTTCAGAAGCGCCATTCCTGACGAAGCGCCCCACCCCTTTGCCCGAGGCGCCAGCCACGTCGTGGACGCAGCGCACTGTCCCACCGCCCTCGTCGGCGCGCAGTTCCGCCAGCGAGAGGGACAGGCTGGCGAGTCCGGCGTCGAGCCACTCGTATATGGCCTTGCTCCGATCTTCAGAACTCCCGCGCGCAGGTTTCCGGAGAGCGAATTGGAGAACTGGTACAAGGAGCGCGCATCGAAGCTGGATGCAAGCGAAGGGAGCAACCCTGCGCCTGTTTCTTGACGCCAGCATCCTCTTCTCCGCTTCGTGCAGCGACGGCGCGATCAGGCGACTGATTTCGGAACTCACGCTTTGTGGCCATGTTATTGTCGTCGATGGGTATGTGTGGGAAGAAGCGCTTCGCAACGTGACACTTCTTCAGCCATCGTCCTTGGAGTTCCTCCACCACCTCAGTGACGAACTTGAGCTGCATACCGGCTCTGCATCATCTGCGGTGGTTTCAAGTCCTGATTGGGGACTGCCCGCCAAGGACGTCGCCGGCTTCATGCTCATCCTCGCCCTGCCAATGATGGAAAAGCTCCTCCTTTCCGGGAGCATCGCCTTCCCCAATCTGGGATTCAGCCTCTTTTCCGGAGCACCCCTGGCCTTCGGCCCCTTTCTCTACCTCTATACCCGGAGCGTGATCCACCCTGGTTCCCTGCGAAGCCCTCGCACCCTCCTCCATTTCCTGCCCGTTCTGGCTTCGGTCGGTATCGCCCTGGTCATTGGCCTAAACAGGCCAGCCATGGCCGCTGCCGGCCCGGACTCGCTGGCATGGAGGATGAGCCCGCGAGGAAATACGAAAAGTCCGGGCTACGCGATGACGAGGCATCCGCCCTCCTGGCCCGCCTGGAAGGTCACATGCTCTCAGCCAGGCCCTGGCTTGATGCAGACCTCACGATCGAAGACCTGGCTCTCGGCCTGGGCGTGCCACGGCACCACCTCACACAGGTCATAAACGATGGACTGGGAAAGAATTTCTATCGCTATGTCAACGAGTACCGCGTCGAAGAGGTAAAACGAAAGATCGCCCAAGGTGAGGCTGAGCGGCTTTCCATCCTGGGCACCGCCCTCGACTCGGGCTTCAACTCCAAGTCCGCCTTCAACACGGCCTTCAAAGGCATCAAGGGTTTCACACCCTCGGAGTACCGGAAAAGCGTCCGGCTTTAGAGGCGCGGTCGAACCAGCCTGGCTCCTTCTGTATCGTCATCCCCGAAAGTTACGGATGCCCCTTTCCCTTTGCGGTCCAGCACTCTGTCAGTGTGAGCACCGCTCACTCGTTCCCCCCCACGCCTCGACGCTCTCCCCCGTATCGCCTAGGATGGTACCGGAGGAATCCATGACCGAAAGTGCTGACCTCGCATCCCTCAAACCCCGCGAGGTCTGGGAGCTGTTTTTCAGGATCTGTTCCATCCCCCATCCCTCCCACCATGAAGAAGCCCTCGCTGCCTGGGTCCTGGAAAGGGCGCGGGGCCGGGGCCTGGCCGCGAGCCGAGATGCAGCGGGTAACGTGATCATCCGGAAGCCTGCGCGAGCAGGCAGGGAGGGAGCGCCTGGCGTCATCATCCAGGCCCATCTCGATATGGTCCCCCAAAAGAATTCAAACAGTTCCCACGATTTCGGGAAGGATCCCATCCGGCCTCGGCTCGATCCTGCCGACCCCGCCTGGCTCTGCGCCATTGGCACCACGCTCGGGGCGGACAACGGTGTCGGCGTTGCGGCGGGCCTCGCCCTCCTTGAGGACCCGGACCTCGACCACGGTCCCCTCGAACTCCTTCTCACCGTGAACGAGGAGGACGGCATGACGGGGGCACGCGCCGTTGCGCCAGGCAGCCTTGCCGGCAAGCTCCTCCTCAACTTTGACGGGGAGCGCGAGGATGAGCTGGGAGTGGGCAGCGCGGGAACCCAGCGTCTCTACTTCGACTTCACCGAGGAAGCACCGAAGCCTCCTCCCGGACTACAGTGGTTCACCCTTTCCGTCGCCGGCCTCTTAGGCGGTCACTCGGGCGGAGACATCACCCTCGGGCGGGGCAATTCCCTGCGGCTCCTCGCCGGACTCATTGCGGCCGAGTGCGGCGGAGAGGCTCGGCTGGCATCCATCGCCGGAGGTTCCCTTCCCAACGCGATACCGAGGGAATCCCAGGCGCTTTTCGGCGTCCCTGCGGAGACCGCTATGGCTTTCCGCGCCAGAGTCGAGGCTTCCTCCTGCGAAGCACGAACGGGGTTCGCTGCAGTCGAGCCGGCTCTTCACATCGCCTTGGAGGAGGCCGTGCCACCCCGTGCCGCTCTCACCCCGGAGGACAGCTCCCGCCTCCTGAACGCCCTGTCAACAATGCCCGAGGGCCTCTGCAGCCTCCTCGAGGGGAACCCGGGGGTAGCGCGGCTGTCGAGCAATCTCGGAGCCCTTGAGTGCCGGGTCGAGGAATCACGCCAGGGTGTCTGTCCCCCTAAAATCCAAATCAGCGGCAAGATCCTGGTCCGCGGCGCCTTCGACGCGGAGCGGGACGCACTCTCCGCCGAGATTCGCGCCTGCCTGGAAGCCCACCGTGTCTCTGTCACCACCGGACCCTCCGGCCCTGCCTGGTCGCCTGACCCCACGAGCCCCCTCCTTGCGATCGCACGGGAGGTCTGGGCTGAGTTCCAGGGGGGGGAGGTCCAGGCCCGTGCGACCCATGGTGGCCTCGAGTGCAACCACTTCAAGACCATCTTCCCGGACTGGGAGCTCCTGTCGATCGGGCCCACCATCCGCTTTCCCCACTCTCCAGACGAGGCAGTGGAGATCGCCTCGGTGGCGAGGTTCATGGCCCGGGCGCACAGGCTCGTGGAAAGGCTGGCGACTACCGTCGCCACGGCGACTACCGTCGCCACGGCCCCCAACGCTGCAGCCGGATCCCCTGGTGGCTGAGCCCCTCCACATCGCCTCCTTCAATGCCGAGAACTTCTCCCTCCTCATCGACGAGGTTTTCTGGGACTCAGTCGACGAGGGTTCCTGGGAGGATGCCCGGTATGCCCTCGAGGCCCTCGGGGAGGCGGAGTACCGTGCGATGAACACCTCCATCTTCAATCCCAACAAGGACCGGGACAAGATAGAGGCAATTGCGGATATCATACTTGACAACGATTTCGACCTCGTGTGCCTCTGCGAGGTCGGCGGCATGGAAACCCTCGCCAATTTCAACCGGCTCTACCTCGGGGACCGCTACGACTGCCATCTCCACGAGGAGAACTCGAGGCGGGGCATCTTCGTAGGCGCCCTGGCAAGGCGGGGCCGCTTTCCCGGCCTCCGTGCGCGCAGCATGCCGGGTGCCTTTTCGCGCAACCTCCTCAGGCTGGACCTCGGAAGCGGGGGAGGGGACCTCGAGGTCTTCTCCGTCCATCTGAAGTCCCAGCACGGGGATGACCGGGGCCTTTCGCGGCGCATCGAGGAGGTCGGGATCCTGAGTGCCCTCGTACGGAGAGAGAACTGCGTGGTCCTGGGAGACTTCAACGGCATCCTCATCCGGGGGGAGGCGCAGTTCGAGTACGAAGCCTTCCTGGCCCTGCCCTTCACCGACGTGCTCGAGACCGTCGGCATACCGCCGGAGGCGCGGCGCACGCACTACCACTTCGGCCCGCGCGCCAATTTCGCACAGCTCGACTACATCTTCTGCAGCGCCGACATAGAGGTCCTCGAGGCAGGCGTGATCGAGGGTGAGATACCCATCAACCGCGAGCAGCGCAACCGCCTGCCCTCGGACCATCTGTTCATAACTGCGACGATCATGTCCGCAGCCCCGTCCGTGGCGCCGGCGGCGTCCCCGGCAGCCGCTCCGCCAGCCGCTCCGGCAGCGCCTACTTCTTCCTGACCTCGGGGTAGGGACTCACCATCCCGGGCTCGCCCGCGCTCTGGCCCGGCCCTCCGAAGAGGTTCGTCGCCTTCCCCTCGAGGGTCAGCTCGAAGAAGGACAAAAGGTAGTCCTCCACGATTTCTGTCACTTTCTTCCCGGCCAGCGGCCCTTTCAGTCCGAGCTGTGGTGCCAGGGGTGTGAGGATGGGGAGATCCGAGAAGTCGAAGTGATCCGTACCAGTTATGGATATCGCTCCGAGGCTGCCGGTGGCGTGGGGGTAGAAGCGATTGAAGAGCTCGTTGTTCCGGCTTCCAAGGTTGTCCGCCCATTTCTGGCTGAACATGAAGAAGGCGCTCGCCCTGAAGCCAGTGTCGAGGACCCTCGGCTGCACGGGACGCATGAAGGGATCCATGCCGAGCACGGCCTTGCAGCGCGGATCGGTGGCGGCGAACTGGATCACGGCCCCCCCTCCGGTCGAATGTCCGAAGGCTCCGATCCGGGAGCTGTCGACCAGTCCTGCTAGTGGGCTGCTCGCTTCGCCGCTTTTGGCCTCCATCCAGCTGAGGGTGAAGGAGAGGTCCCCGGTCCACTGGTCGACAAGCCTCCGGGCAGCAATCTCGTACTCGTCCTGCGGTGCCCCGTCGGGTAGGGCAGCCGGGTTGTTCTTCGCGATGCTCCCGTCAGGGAAGACGGAGACGACAGCACCGTAGGTATGCTGCGGCGCGACAACAATGTAGCCACGGCTCGCCAGGAGGAGGGCCTCCCCCGTGTTCTGTGCGTTGAAGCCGTTCCAGCCATGAGAGAAGAGGAGGAGGGGGAAGCCCCCCTGGCTCTGGGCGGCGGGGGCGTCCTGGTAAGCCGGAACTTTCACGAGGGCGAGGTGGTCAAGGAAAAAGCCGGGCAGTCCCATGAATTCCGAGATGGCCGGGGCGAAGGCCCCTGCGTTGGCCATCCAGGGCGAAAGTCTGTCATCGGGGCGGGGGACTGCCGGGTACCAGACCTGGATCATGAAACGCCGGGCTTCGTCCTTCCCCGAGTAGAGCTCCCTCCGCGAGTTGTCGACCAGCTCGAAGCTCCTCGTACCGACCTTCCAGGCCCCCGCTGTCGAGGGGACAGCGGGTACGGGGAGGAGGACGGGAACCAGGGTCGCCAGCGCCAATACCAGGATGAGGGAGACCGAAGCGAGCCAGCCCCTCTTCCTGGCTGTACTGAGTCTGGCTGCACTGGCGATCGAGAGGCCCAAGGCAAGCGCGTAGAGCCCGAGCATCTGCCAGCGATAGCCCTCAAGCACCAGATGGAGGATAAGGAGGGCAATCGCCAGGAAGGGCAGGAACCTCACGGCTCTGGGCCCTGGGGAAGGCCAGGCAAGGTAGACCAACAAGCTTAGAGGAACAAGGATCTCAAGAATTCGCACCTGCCATCTCCTCGTCCCGGGGCGCCGGAACTCCGCCAGAAGAACGGCGATTATATGTCAGTTGGACAGCATGTATAATGCCCGTCGAGCCACGAGGCTCGAGAGGGAGGCTGGCGATGCGGATCAGCTGTAGGGACGGCGAGTTTCACCTTTCTTCAGGACCCATGAGCTATGTTTTCGCCCTCGATGGGCGTGGAGCGCCGCGTCATATCCACTTCGGTGCGGCCCTCTCGCCCGACTCAAGCTATCGCCACCTCCTTCGGCTGGTCGAGCGACCCTTTTCGATCGGGTCGATGGAGTCTGCCGGCTGGGAATGTCCGACCATAGGGAGGGGAGACTTCCGCATCCCGGCCCTGGAGGTCGAAGCCGCCGATGGTTCCGGCGTCCTGGACCTCCTGTACACCGGGCACCGGGTCATCAAGGGCAAGCCCCCCATTCCCGGCCTCCCCGCCACCTACGCCGAGACCATAGACGAGGCCCTCACCCTCGAGCTCGGCCTCACCGATGCGGACAGCGGCCTCGAACTTCGTATCAATTACTCTATCTTCGAGGGTCGGTCCCTCCTGGTCCGTGGCGCGCGCGTCTGCAACCGTGGCTCCGGGGCGCTCACGCTTACCTCGGCCATGAGCGCGGTCCTGGAGCTGCCCGACTCGGACTACGAGCTGGGGACCCTCTCGGGTGCCTGGGCCCGCGAGCGGCACTTCGTGCGGCGGCGCCTTGCCCCGGGCCTCCAGGGTGTCTCCAGCCGCCGTGGCGCCTCGGGCCACCAGCACAATCCCTTCCTTCTCCTGTCGAGGCCCGGTGCCACCGAAACGGAGGGGGAGTGCATCGGAGTGTCCCTGGTCTACTCGGGCTGCTTCACCGCGGAGGTGGAAGTCCATTCGCACGGGGCATCCCGTGCGCGCATCGGGATCGATCCCGCCGATTTCCGCTGGCAGCTGGGCCCCGGACAGGAATTTTCCACACCGGAGGCTGTCCTGGTCTTCTCCCCACGAGGCATCGGCGAGATGAGCGAAACCTACAATTCGTTCTATCGCTCGCGGCTTGCCCGGGGCTATTGGCGCGACCGCCACCGCCCCGTCCTCTTCAACAGCTGGGAGGCTGCCTACTTCGATTTCACGGAGAAAGATCTTGTTGGCATGGCAGAGGGGGCAGCTGCCCTCGGGGCCGAGCTCTTCGTCCTTGACGACGGCTGGTTTGGCGCTCGCGACGACGACTCGAGCTCCCTCGGCGACTGGGTCTGCAACCTCTCCAAGCTTCCCGGGGGCCTTTCCGGGCTCGCCCGCGCGGTTGGGGGACTCGGCCTCGGTTTCGGGCTCTGGGTAGAGCCCGAGATGGTAAGCAAGCGGAGCAGCCTCTTCGAGACCCACCCCGACTGGGCCATCGGCGTACCGGGGCGTCCACGGAGCGAGGGCCGCAACCAGCTCGTCCTCGACCTTTCCCGGGCCGACGTCGTCGACCACCTCTACGGCGTCCTCCACGGGATCCTCTGTTCAGCCAGCATCTCCTACCTGAAGTGGGACTGCAACCGCCACATCAGCGAAGCCTACTCCGCTGCCCTGCCCCCGGGGCGGCAGGGGGAATTCTTCCACCGCTACATGCTCGGGCTCTACTCCCTTCTCGGAAGGCTCGTCGAAGCCTTCCCCGAACTCCTCATTGAGTCATGCTCGGGCGGCGGCGGACGCTTCGACCCGGGACTCCTTCCCTACGCTCCCCAGGCCTGGACAAGCGACGACAGCGACGCGGTCGAGCGCCTGTCCATCCAGGCGGGCACTTCCCTCGTCTACCCCCTCTCCGCCATGGGAGCCCATGTTTCTGCCGTTCCAAACCACCAATTAGGACGATCGGCCTCCCTTGGCACCCGGGGCGCCGTTGCCTCCTTCGGGGTCCTGGGCTATGAGCTCGATCCGGGGAAGCTTTCGGAAGAGGACCGCCGTGGCGTCTCAGCCCAGCTGGCCTTCTACAAGGAACACCGGCAACTGTTCCAGTTCGGACGTTTCTTGAGGCTGCGCTCGACCTGGGAGGGTGACGGAAACGAGGCAGCCTGGATGGTCGTTTCGATGGACAGGCGCAAGGCTGTCGTCGCCAGCTTCAGGATCCTGGGCAGGCCCAATCCCGAGTCAATGCGCCTCCGCCTCAGGGGACTCGATCCCGGGCTCCTCTATCGCGTGAGCCCCATGCCCGCAGGGGGCCCGATTTCCAGCGCAGCGCCCATCGCAGGGGCCAGCCGCCCCGATGTCGTCCAACGCGAAAACGCAGGAAATCGCCGGGGGGACGAACTGGAGATCATAGGCCTTCTCCTCTCAGGGGAGGGCGCCTTCGATCCGCCGGCAGGGGATTTCTCCTCGAGGCTCTTTCTCCTCGAGGCGGTCGTGGGACACTAGACCGCCTCCGATGCTCCGCTCTGCCCCGGGCCGAAGGAAAGGTCCAGGCTCCAGACCCCCGGCCGCAGCCGATAGCGTTCAAGTGTGTCCGGGCCGCAGCTCGCCGTGCCGAGGCCACGTTGGGCGATATCAAGCGTTATGAAGGTCTGGGGACGGTGCAGCAGCTCGTGGGTATGGTGCGCCTTCCAGAGCTGGGCTGCTTCATGATGTGAGGCCGTGAAGTCGAAGCGGCCTGCGCTGGACACGCGAAGGGCCCTTCCGTTCCCAGTGGCGAACTCCACCCACCTGGTATCGGTCCTGTTGCCGTTCTCCTGGGGGAGGACGTAGGGCACCTGGAGGGCGTCGACCGTGGAACTCCATAGGCCGAGGGCGGCTCCTGCCTTCCGGTCCGAATAGCACTCATGCGGTCCACGACCGTACCAGCGCACGAGCTCGTGGCCCGCCACGAGGGCTGAGGAAAGTCCAATCCTCGGAAGCTCCGGGAGACCGGGATCGAGGTCGAAAACAAAGGTGCAATGAGGCCCTTCATGCCCGAAGCTCCAGCGCTGGACAAGGCGTCCAGCCTTCCGGCCGCCGCTTCCTGCAACCTCGTGGAGAATGGAAAGTCCGCCCTGGGTGGCATCGGCTCCCATGTCGACCAGGGAGAACCGGAGTTCGTCGAGGCCCGCGTCGAGCCAGAGGTACATAGCCTTGTCCTTGCAGTAGAACTCGAAGTCGGGATGTCCCTGGAGGTCCATGAAGAGCTCGAGTCCATCGTTTTCGGTCGGCGCCCGCCAGAGGTTCATGATCAGGGGGGATGCCAGGATTTCGCTGCCCGAAGCCTTGAGGGATGCGAGGAATCCTTCAACCGAGAAGGAGGCTTCCCATGCGGGGCACTCCATTGCATTTTGTGC
>JBMOIK010000087.1:0-12635 GCA_049317365.1 Rectinemataceae bacterium
GATGCGGAGGCCATGGTCGGCATGCATCTGCCCGCGCTTCTGGGCCCGGTGCTGCTGGCCACGCTGCAGCCGCACATCGATGGCGCGCTGCAGGGCCGGCCGCAGCACTTCCAGTGCACGATGCAGCGTGCCGACGGCAGCCGCCGCCACACGCTGGCGGCCTACATGCCGCATGTCGATGGCAGCCGGGTGCTGGGCTTCAACATGGTGGTCTCCGACGTCACCGAGACGCGGCTGGCCACGGGACGCATCTCGGAGCTCCTCGCGGAAAAGGAACTCCTCCTCCACGAGGTCCACCACCGGATCAAGAACAACATGTACACCATGACCTCGATGCTGGAGTTCCAGGCCGACATGCACGAGGACCCCCGCGTCGCGGAGGTCCTCATGGAGGCCCGCAACCGCCTGACGAGCATGATGATCCTCTACAACAAGCTCTACCGCTCGGACGCCATGCTCGCCACCGACACTGCAAGCTATCTCGGGGACATCGCCGGCCACCTCGAGGACCAGCAGTCGCAGCGTCCGGAGATAGTCCTCGAGAGGAGCCTCCAGTCCATCACCCTCGATGTCCGCGTCCTCATGCCCCTGGGCATCATCGTCAACGAACTTATAACCAATTCGTACAAACATGCCTTCCCGCGGGGAAGGGATGGCAGGATACGCCTCTCCCTGGCGGCCGAGGGTGACAGGGTCCGCCTGACCGTCGAGGACGACGGTGTCGGGCCGGGACCCGGCAGCAGAAAGAAGGGCTTTGGCCGCTTCCTCATCGAAGGACTCTCGAAGCAGATCAGGGGGACGATCGAGGAAGGTGCCCAGAACGGCAGCAGCTTCAGACTGGTCTTCCCGCGCTCGCAGGGTAGCTGAGGATCGCTGCCAGGGCTTCGGCACGAGGCCATGGAGATTGACTCCCATAAAGGCGCTCTTCTACACTTCGGTCATGGAACAGAAGGACTACCGACTCGCCGCGATTATGTATACTGACATTTCCGGTTTTTCCCGGATGATGGAACGTGACGAGACAGGGACGCTCGAGCTCCTCCACTTCCACAACGAGCTCATCGGTGGCATTGTCGCCAGCCACCACGGTACCATCATCAAGACAATCGGCGACGCCCTCCTCGTGGACTTCCGCAACACCGTCGAAGCCCTCCAGAGTGCCCTCGAGATCCAGGACCGGCTCTATGTGCACAACCGGGAGCGCGCGAAGCTCCCCCTCCTCGTCCGCATCGGGCTCCACCTCGGGGACATCTATTTCTACGAGAACGACGCCCTCGGCGAGGGCATCAACATTGCCGCGCGCCTTCAGTCGCTGGCGAGGCCGGGCTGCGTGTGTTTTTCGCAGGATGTCTACAACCAGGTGCTCAACAAGATCGAGTTCCGGGCGGACCGGCTCGGCAAGGTTTCCCTCAAGAACATCACGAAGGAGATCCATGCCTACGAGATCACGACACCGAACGTCGAGTTCGATCCAGATCGGGACAAGCCCCGACCTGGCTACAAGCCCGGTGTCTGGCTTGAGGGCGACGACGGCACGGTGAGATCGGAGGATGTCTCAGGTTCGCGCGAAAGCCCTGCCTGGGCCAGCCCGAAGGCTGTCGTCGTCGAAACCGGGCATGCCCATATCCAGCAGGAGGAATCCCCTGCGGCAGCACAGCTGCCCCTCAGTGAAGCCAAAGCCCATGCAGCGGCCACGGCCCTCCCCCCGGAGGCTGCTCCGGCCGGGGCCTCAGCCAAGGGCGCGGCCATGGCCGGCAGCGGAGGCGGGGAGGGCGTGGACCGCTCCTACAGCGAGGAAGGCTCACGCAGGCTCCTGACCGAGATCCGGAAGGCCATCCTCGAGGATATCCGCAAGGAGGGTCGCCGCCTGTCCGTGGAGGAAGCCCGCGAGCGCTACGGCTTTTACGGCGTCGAGGCCCAGGAGGTCATCGCTGCGATGATGGAGCAGGGACTCCTGTCGCGCTCGCGGAACCCCGGACCGAACGTCGTGAATCCCGAAAAGGGCTGGGGTTTTACCATCAATTCCGAGGGTTCCGGCGAAGGCAGGACGGCAGCCTCGGATATCGGACGCAGCATCGAGGCTGCGGTCCACGGCATCGTAAGCGAGATCGAGCGCTCGGTGGAGCGCAACGTCGCCTCTGGCAAGGTTCCCGACGAGCTGCGGATCAAGCTCAGGGACCTCAACGGGAAGCTGGCAGCCAAGGGCGACAAGATCCAGGCCAAGCTTGAGCGGAAGGGCGAGCGTCTCAAGGCCAGGCTCGAACGCAAACGCGAGAATGCCCACTACAACAAGGAGACGCAGGCCTGGGACAGGAAGCTTGACAGCGAGGCAGGCTGGAAGGAAGCGGTACTGCCCGGCGAGGGCGGCTTTTCCGATTTCGCCGAACGCCTGGCCGAGCGCGCGCGGAAGGTCCGGGGTGGCTTCATCACCCACCTGGCCACCTACCTCGGCGTCAATGGCTTCCTCTGGTTCCTCAACCTGAGCAGCGCCGATTCCTTCCTCTGGGCAGCCATCGTGTCGGCAGCCTGGGGCATCGGCGTCGCGAGCAACGCCGCCTCGGCCCTCCGGGCGGGAGCCAAGGCCTCTGATGCCGAAAGGCTGCCCGACCTCGACGAGGGGCAGATCGTACTATTTAGGAAGATCGAGCGCACCAAGGACTCCTATGCCATGCATGCGACCTCGGTGGTGTCGGTGTCCTTCCTCCTTGGCCTCATCAACCTGCTGACTGGCCCACAGTTCCTGTGGTTTCTCATCCCAACGGGCGCCCTCCTGTTGTCGCTCATTTCCCACCGTGTCGCCTACGGAATCTCGAAGCCCCGCCTCGAGCGCGAGTTTGCCGAGGCCCTCGGGGTCAAGGGCAGCTGGAAGAAGGCGCTCAAGCGCTCAGGAGAGGCACGGAAGGCGGATGAGAGCCTCGGTCCCTACGCCGGTCTGGTGCGCGAAGCCCAGCAGATAGAAAAGGCCATCCTCGAACTCGCCAGGGATTCAGCTGGAGAGGCAGGTGACGTCGAGTCCGTGCTCCGGGACTATGTCGCGCAGGTAAAGCTCCTGGCCGGATCGGCTGTCGATATCGACAGGGTCATCGACTCGATTCCGCGGGACAGCCTGCGTGCTGACAAGGAGACCCTCATCCGGAAGGAAGCAGCCTCCGTCAACGAGGGACTCAAGGTCGAATATCGCAAGAACATCGAGGAGATCCTGCGCCAGGAGCGTTCCTGGGAGGAGCTCGGCAACCAGCGGGAGATCATCGGACTCAGGCTCGGCTCCTCGGTGAACCAGCTCAAGCAGATGAGGATGGATCTGGCCAGGCTAAAGGCTGCGGGGGATTCCGGCAGGCAGGGCGAACTGGGGACGAGGACCGCCGAGCTTTCGAAGTGGCTCGAGGATCTCAGGAAGGGCTACGACGAAAGCCAGGCCGATCCCTACGACGAGCTCGAAAAGCAGGCCAGGAAGGCCGAACTGGAGGGCATCGAGGCCAGGGCCCTGGCCGAACGAGAGACTGTCGCGAGGCTCGCCGGAGCGGAGGCGAAGGAAGCCCTGCCGCCCCCCGGACCGGCCTAGGCCCGCGGGCGCCAGGTCCGAACAATGCCCAATTGTTTGCTTATTTTTTCACGAAGACGGTGAAGGCCGTCTGGCTGTAGTTGACGAGCGAGACGATGCCGATGCTGAAGTGGGTCGGGGTGAAGGCTGTCGTCTCCCCCCAGGCGGTGACGCTGCCGGGGAAGCAGGCCTTCGGGACGACGAGGGTGAAGAGCCCCGAGGCTGCGTCACGGGTCATCTGGCTCACGGGGATCTCGAGCATCAGGTGCTTGTTGTTGTAGTAGTCCGCAGGCGGGCCGCTGGGCCAGGTGGAAGTGGCGATGTTCCAGACCTGGGCCGAAGGACCGCTGCCCGTGCGGTAGGGAATGATCGAGATGCGGTAGCTTCCCTGGAGGATGGGCTGTTCCATGTCGTCCACGGGCGGCTGGAAACGGACTGTCACGTCGCTGTTGTCTGCCACTACGATCGGGGCATTCATGGAACCGGGCACCATCGCGTTCGGGGTGACCAGAGCCTTGTCCATGAGGGCGGTGAAATCCTGCAGCTTCGCCGGATCGCTTCCCGTACCTATGTAGCGCAGGAGCGGAATGTTGGTGAACACGAAGTTGAGCATCTGGCTGACATAGAGCTTTGTGCCGTCTTTTTTCGTGATCTCGAAATTGAAGAGGTCGCCAGCCTGGAGGTCGGCCTTCTGGCCGACGGGAACGATGAGCCGGTTCTTCCACTGCTTCCCGCCCTGGGGCAGGGCTGTGGACTGGGGAGTTTCCATCAACTGGTAGGCTGGCATGCCACCCATTCCCGGGGCCGACCAGAGTACCTGCTGCGAAGGATTGCTGTCGGGACCGGTCACCAGGATGGAGCTGTAGGCTGGCATGCTCCGGGTGTCGAGGGCGATGGTCTTGATGGTGGCAGCCTCGCTGTCGTTCGTCACATTGAACCAGAGCTCGAGGATGTACTTGCCCTTGACGAACTCCCTGAGCTTTGCAGGGGTCGAATGGTAGAACATCTGGTAATCCGAGTCCGTGGGATTGAGCCAGAAACCGACATCGACCTTGTAGTTCGTGGGCATGCCCACCGTCGTCGAATCCGTGTCGAAGTCGTCGAGGATGCCGTCGCCGTCATCGTCGGCGTCGAGGATGTCGATGAGGCCGTCCTGGTCGCGGTCGTTGGCCTGGCGTGTCGAGGTCGTGGTCGACTGGGCGGCTGCCCCCTTTCCGTGGGCGGCAAGTCCTACCGGCGCACCTGCTGCGGTGACGCGCGCGACGAGGTCGGCGACGCTATTGACCCCCTGCACCACTCCGACAGTTTCTGCGAGTCCCGAGGCTGCAACGCGGATATCGCCGAAGTCGATTTTCGCGAGGCTGCTGCCGAGCTTCATGCCGACGGAGCGGAAACCATTGGCTACCTGGTCAGTCTTTTTCATTATGGGGCCAATGGCCCGCCCCGAGGCGTCGACGAGGGAAATGATGAACTCGCTGCCCTTGAGTTCTTCGGATATGTCGAGGCTGAAGCTTCCTACCGCATCGGTAAAGGCCCGGATGGTCTGGCTGTTGGCCGAGACTGTCTGCGCGACGACCATCATGCCCTTGTTGACCGTGGAAAAGACAGCGTCCGAGTCGATGTTGATCCTGCCGAGGAGGCTCAGGGCCTTGGTCGCTGTGACCTCGACCTTGTCAGGGAGGAGTCGCGAAATGAGCTGGCAGGAGGAAAAAAGGAGTGGCAGGAGGAGGGCCAGGCAGATGGCAGGAAGGACTCGGAACGCTGCTCGCATCGGATACCTCCGAGTGAAGATACAGCGATTGTAGAGGGGTTGGGGGGAGGACACAAGGGCGCGCCTGCATCTGGACTGGCCCTCGCCGGCTGCTCCGTCGCCTACCAGTCAAACAGGAATTTCCTCACAAGTGGGACGATCTCCGAAAGCTTCGAGGACTGGAGGCGGCACTCGGGCAGGCTCTGGATGAAGAGGCCGCCGTAGCGCTTCTTGACGAGGCGGCTGTCGAGGATGACGACGGCGCCCCGGTCCTCGGAGTGGCGTATGAGGCGGCCGAAGCCCTGCTTGAGACGGATGACGGCCTCGGGGAGGCTGATTTCCATGAAGGCGTTGCCGCCGCGCCGTTCGCAGGCCTCGCTCCTGGCCAGTTGCACGGGGTCGGTGGGGACGCGGAAGGGCAACTTGGTAATTATGACGAGTGAAAGGGTCTCACCCGGCGCATCGACACCTTCCCAGAAGGAATCCGTGGCGAACAATACACTCGATATGTCCGTGCGGAAGGCTTCGAGGAGGCGGCTCCGCTCGTCATCGCCCTGGCGGAGGCCGGTGATGCCCATGGTGTCCAGCGCGGGCTTGGCGACCTCCCAGGCTGACTTGAGGACCTCATAGCTCGTGAACAGGACGAGGGCGCGGCCCTGGCTCGCGGCGAGGAGCTCGACGGTCGCGGAGTTGACATAGGCCCGCCAGGAGGGTGCATCCGGCAGGGGTGCCTCGGCGTCCACGCAGAGGAGGGCATTGGTACGAAAGGGAAAGGGCGAGGCGTAGGTTGCGGCGCGGAAGCGGATGCCCTCAGCTCCATCGTCGTCGCGGGGCCTGCCTGGGTCACGCAGCTGCCGCGCACTGCGGAGACCGACCCGGCCCTTCCAGAAGTCAAAGCTCTCGCCGACGGAGAGGGTGGCCGAGGCGCAGATCACCGAGCGGAACTTGGTGAAGACTGCCTCCTCCATGATCTCGGTGATGTCCAGGGGGCTTTCGACGCAGGTGACAAAGGTCTCGCCCCCACTTGTCCGGTTTTTCTCGACCCAGTAGACCTTCTCGGGGCTTGAATCGAAGTCCTTGAAGGCGGCAGCGACGGTGGCGGTCTCCGTGATTCGCCTGAGCGCGAGCTTGGCCTCGAAGACGACGCGCTCCTCGGAGAGCTTGTCCGGCGCCTCGTCGAGGGCGTCGCGGACAATCTCTCCGACAGCGAGGAAGGCCTTTTCGAGGGCTGCCAGTGGCTCGAGGAGGGCTTCGGTGGCAAGGGAACTCCGCTCGGTGAGCCGGAAGTGTCGCTCGCGGTCGGGAAACAGGAGGAGGGCTTTTTCGTCGAGGCGGTTGATGGCAGAGCGTGCGGTGGCGAGGGCCGCCGGAAGGGAATCCAGCCGCGAGCGGGGGAATCCTGGCAATTCAAGGAGCTTCGGGATGAGGCCGAAGCTCCGTCCCTTGAAGCCGCGCTGGAGGCGTGACAGGCGCTTCTGGAGGCTGAACCTGTTGAGCTCCGAAGAGAAGAAGTCGGTTGCGCTTGACTCCACCGCGTGGGCCTCGTCCATCACGAGGACCTGGAAGGGCGGGAGAACTACCGTGCCCTCGTAGCCTGCTCCGTTCATCCTGGCGGCGACGTCGGAAAACAGGATGTGGTGGTTGGCGACGATGATCTGGGCATCCGAGGCCTCACGCTTCATGCGGAGGACAAAGCAGGCTTCGCGGTCGGGACAGCGGAGACCTGTGCAGGAATCGGCGTCAGAGGCGACGCGGGTCCAGGTTGACTCCTCGGGCCAGAACGAGAGGTCGGCGCGGTCGCCCGTCGCCGTCGTCTTGGCCCAGGCCTCGATACGGAGGAGCGGATGTTCCTTCCCGCCCTCGCCCAGGCCCAAAAAGAGGGCCTCCTCGTCGATGGCTTCGCGCATCTTGGTAATGCAGAGGTAATTGCCACGGCCTTTTACGAGGACAGCCTTGGTCTGCTTCCTGAAGAGGCGCTGGACGATGGGTATGTCCTTGTCGACGAGCTGGCGCTGGAGGTTGATGGTCGCCGTAGAGATAACCACCCGCTCGTTGTTGCGGAGGGCCCAGGCGAAACATGGTACTAAATAGGCGAAGGATTTTCCCACACCGGTGCCGGCCTCCGCCGCGAGGATCTCGCCACCGTTGAGCGAGTCGACGATGTCGCGCACGAGGCGGACCTGGCTCGGACGCGGTTCGTAGCTCTCGATGAGGGAAGAGAGCTTACCCCCGGAGTCGAGGACGCCTGAGATCTCGTCGGCGTCGAGCATCACCAGGGAGCGTTTCCGCACCGGCTCCGCCACGACATAGACCTCGGTGACCGCGTTGTCGACGATGGCAAAGCCTACGCCGCGAGCGCCGAGCTCCGAGGCAATGGAGAGGTCGGGATCGGAGGGGAGGAGGAGCCCCGAGGGATGGTTGTGGATGACCAGGTCGCCCCGGTCGAGGAAGCCCTCGAGGGCAGGCACTGCGCTCCTGTGGCCACGTGCGGCTACGATGATCTCGGCGACAAGGCCATCCTCGTCAAGGCGGCCGGCTGCGAAGACCTCGTTCCCATCTGCGCCTTCAACCTCCCGGCGGAAGGCTGCTGCTGCCGCTTCGGTAAAGCGTTCGAGGGCCTTCATCAGTGTCCGTTTCCGAGTTCAAAGCTGACAGATCCCGGCGTTGCCGCGAGCGGCGCATACTCGAAGTGAACTATCGCAGCGAGTCCGGCCTGGGCAAGATAGCCGGTAAGGACAGTGAACTCGAAGCTCGCATCGACAAAGGCCGAGAACAGGGGAGTCGGAGATTGTGAGAGCGTGAAGTTCCCGAGGGTTCCGGCGCGCATACCAGAGGTGATCATCACCCTCCTTGAGTAGATTCCGAAAAGGGGAAGGGCAGCTCCGATTTCGAGGGACAGGGGGGAAACCGCGAGTTCGGCCCGCGCATACCAGGATCCCTGCCCCCTGGCGCTGTAGATGGGCCAGGTAGCGGCTACCGGGTCGAGGAGGGAGTTGCCCCCGTCGGCAAAGCCCCGGCCCCCCGGCCCGAAGAGGAGTCCGGCTCCGGGTGAAAGGTTCGCCTCCAGGCTTCCATGGAGGCCCAGGAAGGGAGCCCAGGCCCCCCCCCAGACGCTCAGCCCACATGCTGGCAGTGTGTCGAGCCCCGGCCGCCACTCCGTATCTGCTGCTGCTCCCGCCTCGAAGCCCTCCTTGTCGAAGGGCGCGAAGGGACTCGTATGGCTTTGAGTCCGGGTCAGACTGAGTCTTGCAGCTATGGCTCCTGAACTAGGTGAGGTCGTGTAGGCAGCGCCAGCCGCTCCCTTTGAAAGGGCCCCACCGGCAAGTTCGAGCCCGAGGTCGGCGTGGTTGCGGAGGGGGAAGTCCGGCAGCTTCCGGGAAATTCCGAGGCTCAGCCTGGTGGTCCGCGACCAGGGTCGCTTCGACTCTGAGTTCGGTGAGAACCAGTCCTCCCCGGCGATGGAGACCCTGTACGGCGCAATGGAGAGGCCGAGCTTGCCTGCAAGGTTGGCAGCCCTGGCAGCCCAGGAATACTCGGCGTCGAGCCCCCAGACCAGGGTTTCGCTGATGTCGGCGCCCTCCATGTACAGGCCTCCCGAGGAGAGGTCTCCTGAGAAGACGGGTATGCGGAAGGTTTTCCCGGCGAGGGGGAGGAAGGGGGCCGGTCTGGCGGCGGCGAGCGGAGACGATACCGCTGACCCTAGGCTCGCAGTCGCAATGTCGGCGGAGAGACCCAGGAAGGATGCGTCGAGGGAGGACCAAGAAGCGCTTGTTTCCTTCATGGCCATGGCTCCGGCTGCGAAGGGATAGGCGGCCGGGTATTCGCCCTCCGAGAAGGCTGCCTTGTAGTGGAGTTCGGGGGGGCCGCCGGGGAGGCCGGCGAAGGCCGCATCCTGCACGCCCCCGGAGATATCCGTTTCCTGGGCACGGAGGAGGGTAGGTGCGGGTTTTGCCTCCGGCGCGGCCGCTGGCGCAGGCCCGATCACCCCCTCAAGAAGTGCTACCCGGTAGAGTCCTCCGTCGTTCGCGTATCCGATCGCCAGCTCATTCCCCCGCCCGGAGAGGAAGCGCAGTCTGCGGAGGGGTATCCCGGGTGAAAGGACCGAGGGCCGGCCTTCCTCGACGCGTATGAGCATGGAGCGACCCTCGTCCCGAGCCAGGAAAAAAAGGCTGTCAGCTCCAAGGCAGAGGGGGGACCCAAAGAAGCGGCTGTCTGTCCCCTGGGCCAGGACGCTCCGCGTAGCCCCGTCGACTCGGACTACATCAGTCCTAATGCCCCTTGGAGCGATGCCTACGACGGGTCCCTCACCCTGGTCGCCTGCCTCGCCGACCCACGCGGCTTCCCGCAGGCCCGGGATGCTTCGCTTCGTAAAGGCCCTGGCTGTCCTGTCCCAGACCCTGACTGCAAGACGCGACTGCGTCCCGGCGTCCTCCATGACCGTGGACACAAGGAGGAAGCGTCCATCCCCGGAGAGGGCGAGCCGATTGACGTGGCCGTCTGCGGCGAAGAGTCGCTGCGAGTGTCTGTCCCCTTCAGAAAGTTCGAGCACTGCTCCAATTGCTGAGTCCTCCCAGATCGTGAGGGCCTTCCCGTCGACAGTGCCAGCGGTCAAGGCGCTGATGAGACCTGGGCGCGACGCAAGAAGCTCCGAGCCGACATAGACGGGACGGTCTGGAGCCATGGTCGCGAGCCACTGATCCCAGAGGCTGTCCAGATCGCGTCCAAAGGCCGCGGTAAAGGCTCCCTTTGTCCACAGCCAGTCAGCCGGAGCCCGAAGGTTCCCGAACTCCGTGAACAGTTTCTGGACAGAGCCAGTCCCGTATTCTGCCTCGAGCCAGGCCATGAAGGGGCCGCCCCAGGTATAGGCTGAGCCGCCGAAGGGGAAGAGCCCTCCTGAGTTATTGGCCGTCCAGAAATCGATTGGACGGTGCTCGATCAGGGCCTGGCGCACGGGCATGACAGCAAGGGGGTCCCAGGCCCTCCCCCTTCCCCCCGCCTTGTCCGAGCTTTCAGCGACGATGGCGGCCCCTTCGGCGAGGACTGAAGGAACGATGAAGATGCTGCCGGTCGCGATGTCCCCGAAGAGGAGGTCAGCCACTGCCAGGAGGGGAGGGCGGATGGACAGTGAGAGTGCATGGGCCAGTTCGTGGGTGAACAGGAGTCTGAGCTGGTCCTTTGTGGAGGAAGTCTCGTCGTTTACCTTGAAAGGAGCTACCTCGAGGACGATCCTTGTCGAGGGCAGGGGCGTATAGTAACCGTTGGTTTCAGGAAAGCGGTCGGTGAGGAGGACCGTGAGACGTTCTGTCGGATGGGGGCCAATCCTGCCAACCTCCTGGGCCAGGACCTCCTCGGCAAAGGAAGCAAGTCGTTCCGCCTCGTGCACAAGGCCTTCAGGAAACAGTATGTTGAAAGAAGCAGTCTGGAGTTCCTCGAGAGCCTGACCCGGCGCCAGGAGCTGGGCGCTGATTGCCTGGGCTATAAAGAGCAGTGCGAGGGAAAGGGCGGTGCGATTCCTGTTATTCACGGGGGGGGTCCTCTGTACGGAGTGTCGGGCTTCAGTATAGGGAATTGGAGGAGCGCCCTCAAGGTGGCCTTTTCCCCTTGGCCGGTGGCAGGGATTTCCGATAAGAAAGGAGGAGTGACGGCATCATGACGGTCGGCCAGAAAGCATCGCTTAGCCTCCTTGTGGCCGTCCTCCTTTTTGCGGTCTTTGCCGTAGCAGCCTTTTCGGGGCTGTTCAATGTCCTGGAATCACGCTTCTACAACCCTGTCATCACCCGACAATACGAGAGTGCCCTCGAGGCGACAGCCAAGGCCATCGATGTCTACCACGGTCTAAACCATGGCAGGTTTGCCCCAGTCCTCGCCATAGATGCCGTCAAGCGAAGTTTTCTTCCCAACCTCTCGATGGAGGACACGGTCGCCCGGGAAAACGAGTTCGGCAAGCTCAAGGCCGTGACTCCCGGATTGGCGGGTATCAGGCTCATCGACCAGAACGGCAAGCGCATCCATTATTCGACCTGGACCATTGATGTCCTGCGGCGCGGTGCGGGCGAGGTCCTCTATCGTGACTACGGCAAGGAGGATGACGCCCCCTTCGCCGATATCGCGCTGCCCGATGCCGAGGGCTGGAAGGTCCGGCTCGATGAGCGGAAAGGCCTCTTTCTCTATTCCCTGCCCTTTGTCGATGGTTTTGGCCTGTTCCGGGGCACTGCAGTGTTTTCAGTTGCCCCGGCCGGTCTCATGGACAGCCTCCTCCGCTCTGGCCTCGTGCAGGTGGGCGATTCACTGACCCCTGCGGGTGCCAACGGAATCATCCTGAGGGTGCCTGCGGCGGGGAGTGCCCTTCTTGCCGCCAAGGTCGCCGAGGCCTGGTCCCAGAGCCTCGGTTCAGTACCCATCGCCATTGGCGATCCCGCAGCCGGGGCTTCATGGGTACTGATCTCAAGGGGAGGCTCCGGAGGCTCGCACGTCGGCATCATCCTTCCTGCAGCCACCTTCCAGATACCTGGTGCGATGAAGGTCCTCCTCCTCTTGGCCTTCTTCCTGACAGCCTACCTCCTCATCTTCCTCATCTCCAACCTTCGCCACGACCGTGGAGTCATCATTGCCGAGCGCATCAAGCGCTACCATATAGGCGTCATCGAGGGTACCTGGTCGGAGAAGGCCGAGACCGACCTCGGGCGCTGGCGAAGACAGCTCGAATCGCGCAAGTCCGAGTATCGTGAGGGCATCAAGGCCGATCTCGGGAAGCTCGGCAAGTCGGCCGAGGCTGAAGCCAATGAACTCATCGACAAGAGCTGGGATGAGATCATGTCGGTCCTCGATCGCCGAGAGCAGGAGGAATCTAGGCTTGGCGGGGCAACCCTCAAGGAGATCGAGCGGCTCATCAAGGAAGCCCTGGGCAGGGGTAACTTCCAGCTGCCCGCGTCGGCACTCACCCCGGCACCGGAAAGCCCTGGACTCCCCCTTCGGCAGGCTCCCCCGCAAAAGCCCGCCGCTGCCAGCAAACCTCCAGCCAGGGCTCCAGGAAAGGCGCCTTCGAAGGCCGTGCCCCCGCCTGCCACGAGCGAAGCTCAGTCGAAGGCTGTCGCGCCGCCAGCGAAGGGCGAGGCAGCGTCGAAGGCATCCGCTCCCGTCCTGCCTCCCGGCTTGTCCCCGGATGATGGGCTGGAAGAGCTACAGGACGTCGAGGAAGTGGACGAGCTCGACGAAGTCGAGGAACTTGACAGTGCCGACGAAGTCGAGGAACTCGACAGTGCCGACGAAGTCGAGGAACTCGACAGTGCCGACGAAGTCGAGGAACTTGACAGTGCCGACGAAGTCGAGGAACTCGACAGTGCC
>JBMOIK010000088.1:0-12479 GCA_049317365.1 Rectinemataceae bacterium
ACTGAAAATTCCCTGATTTCTGCCGGAATTCACCCACAGATTCAGCCGTAGAGCCTCAAAAACAAGCCCTTCATGTGGCTCATGGGATGCTTCCTCCTCACCAGCCTCTCCTTCACCCTCCTGACCGCCCTACTTCCCTATTATCTCACCTACCAGCTCGAAATGACCAAGGAATTGCCCCTGGTCATGTTCGTCATGCTCGGTACGATCGGCCTCTTCCTCTACCCCATGAAGCTGCTCACCGACAGGATAGGCAAGGGACCCTCCTTCGCTGTCGGGCTTGGCATAGCGGCCATCGCCTGCGTCGGGACCTTTTTCCTGCCCCACCACCCCACGCCCCTCATCTATGTGATAGGCGTTCTGGCCGGCATGGGCTTTTCAGCGCAGTATGTCTGCCCCTGGTCCATGCTTCCCGACGTCATCGAGTACGACGAGCTGATGACCGGCCAGCGACAGGAAGGCCTGTACTATGGCATGTGGAATTTCATAACGAAATTCACGAACGCCTTCGGAATCGCCATGGTCGGCTGGTCGCTTGCCCTCTTCGGCTATGTCGCCAACCAGAGCCAGACCGAGCATGCCCTCCTCGGAATCAGGCTCTTCTTCGGTCCCGTCTCGGCGGTTGCGATCTTCATAGCTCTGCCCTTCCTCTTCACCTATCCCATCACGCGCAAGGGACACGAGAAGATCGTCGCCGAACTCGCCTCTCGCAAGGCAGGCCTCAGCCCCCGAGATCCACAAGCCTTGCAGCCAGAGAAAGGAGGTCGGTAGGCCACAGGCATTCGGGGCGTGGGCGATGCACGCCTGGCAGGCCGGCTTTGGGCCTGCAGGCAAGGATCGCCTCCTCCCAGCGCCGGGGTATCGCCTCCCGGCCATGCACGGCACCGAGCAGGGCACCAGAAATGGCAGCGTTGGTGTCCGTATCCCCTCCGCGCATAACCGTATCAATTATGCCGAGTTCGAGGCTCGGTGCGTGGAGAAGCTGGTACAGCGCATTCTGGAAGGCGATGAGGACCCAGCCCATCTGTGACAGGAAATTCGCTGGCGCTTCGACGGCCGCAGCCTCGATCGAAGCCATGACCGAAGCCTCAACACAGCGCTCCAGCGCAATCCCTTGGATCCGTTCAAATAGGTCCTTTGGCGCGATCTCCTCGCGGATAGCGATGGCGATGGACATCGCATAGAGCGCATTCACCTGAAGACATACCGGATTGGGATGGGTAAGGCCTGCGTCGAGTTCAGCCCAACGGGCGACGGCTTCCAAAGGAAGCTTCGCTCCGGCGATCCCGACCGGGCTTACGCGCATCAGTGCCCCGTTGGCCTGGCTGGCCTCGTTGAGGGTCCCGCGCAGGGCAGCGGAAATTGTCAGGCCGCAATCGAAGGGTCCGCTTTCAAGCCAATACACATAGCGTTCGCGCACAGCCGGCGCATCATAGGTCCCGAGCTCGATGAGGCTGCGGGCCAACAGAAGCGCCATCTCGGAATCATCGGTGGGCTGTCCGGGCAGCGTATCGAAGGTGCCTCCGGCAACCAGGTCGCGCAGGCCCTGAGGATAGAGCCTCCGGATGGATTGGGGCGACTGGAATTCAACCAGGCTTCCCAGCGAATCGCCTGCGACCAGTCCCAGTAAGGCGCCCTGGGCTCTTGAATACATATCTGACTGCATGAATGGACCTCTCCTTCCATCGTGCCAGATCATGTCGCATCAGACAAGCTTCATCTCCAGACAGCCTCCAAACCTACAGCCATGCTTCCTTCCCGGATGAGCTCAGCGAGGCTTTGGGTGTCGGGACTCGAAGGACGGTCATGGTCGAGGAAGGCGACACGTTCCCGGATGGCCTTGTAGACCCGCGAAGTTCCCGCGCCGAGCCGGGCAGGGCCATCGCTTCGAAGGTCCACGGCCTGGGCTGCCGTCATCAACTCAATTGCCAGGACATTCCGCACATTGTCGAGGATCTCGAGGCAGTGCCTGGCGGCGTTGGCTCCCATGCTGACGTGGTCCTCCTGGTTGGCGCAGCTCGGGATGGAGTCCACACTGTCGGGATGCGCGAGGGTCTTGTTGTCGGAAACCAGGGCCGCAGCAGTGTACTGAACCATCATGAGGCCGCCGTCGAGACCGTTGTTGGTTACAAGCATCGCGGGTAAGCCGTTGCTGAGCTCGGGAGTCAGCATGCGGAACACGCGCCGCTCCGCAATGTCCGCAACCTCGGCCATCGCAATACCCAGGAAGTCCAGCCAGAGCGCGGGTCCCTGGCCGTGGAAGTTGCCTCCTGAAACCGCACGCAGATCCTGGCCGTCCGCCGTCGGGAAGATGAGGGGATTATCGGTGGCCGCGTTGAGGGCCCCGGCAAAGCGCTGGCGGACAAAGGCCACCGCGTCGAGGATCGGCCCGAGAACCTGGGGAGTGCAGCGCAGGCTATAGGCATCCTGCAGCCTTGCAGGGTCGGAGTCCAGGAGCCGGCTGCCCTTGCAGAGCGAGAGGATCGTGGCAGCGACCTGGCGGTTGCCTGGCTGCATGCTGATCTCGTGGAGGCTGGGATCGAGGGCCGCGGTGAGTCCGGTGAGGGCTTCGAAGCTGAGGGAGGCTCCCATCTGGGCGTGACGGAGGAGGTTCTCGGCATCGTAAACGGCCAGGGCCCCACAGGCGGCCATGAAGTCGATTCCGTTCGAGAGGGCGAGACCTTCCTTGGCTTCAAGCCTTATGCGCTCGATACCTGCCCGCTTCATCGCAACAGCGCCCTCGAGGAGTTCGCCCTTGTACCAGGCCTGGCCTGAATAGCCGCCATCGCCGGCGCCCTGGTCGCGGGAAAGGACTGCAGCGATGTGCGAAAGGGGGGCCAGGTCCCCCGAGGCCCCAAGTGAGCCCTTCTCCGGCACGAGCGGCGTGACGCCGGCATTGAGCATAGCTATGAGGGTCTGGGCCACGAGGGGTCTGACCCCGGAGTTTCCCTTCGCCAGCATGTTGGCACGGATGGTCATGAGACCCCGTACTATGTCCTCACCCAGGGCTTGCCGACTCCGCAGACACAAAGAAGGATCAGGTTGCGCGAAAGCTGCCGTGCCTCGGCTGCGCTGATCACCTTGTTGGCCAGGGAACCAAAGCCTGTATTGACGCCGTAGATGACCCTGCCTTTTCCTTCTATGGCCGCGACAACCCACTCATGGCTGGCCTGCATGCGCGCCGTGACCCCCGTTCCCAGATCGGCCACCTTCTCGTGGCGCCTTGCCACGGCGACCAGGGCTTCGATCGTCAGTGTGTCACCCCTGAGCTCGATCATTGTCGCACCTCCTTGAAATCATATACCCGCCCCCGCTTGACTGCCAGGGACACCGCGTTGTTCCCCAGGCGATAGACGATATCCTCATAGCAGGGAATGTCCCAGAGCTGAAGGTCGGCGAGCATCCCTGGCTCGAGCCTGCCCCGGTCCTCAAGCGCGAGGGCCCTGGCAGCACCTGCGGTGGCAGCCAGAAGGGCTTCCTCGGGCGAAAGCCCGGAGACCCTGCAGGCCAGCTGCATGACCGTCTGCATCGACTCCATCCAGCAGGCCGGGCAGAAGTCAGTGGCCAGCGCCAGGATCATGCCTTCCTCGATCATGGCGCGGACGTCGTAGGGATGAGGATGCCTGACGGCGAAGTCGAGGCCCGGCATGAGGACGCCTACCGTCCCGGCCTTCGCATAGGCGGCCATCTCGGCACGACTGGTGTAGTTGAGATGATCGGCCGATACCGCCCGGAGTTCCGCCGCTACCTTCGAGCCTCCGACATTGGCGTAGGCATCGACATGGATCTTGGCCCTGAGGCCGTGACGGAGGCCCGCCTTGAGTATCCTGCGCGATTCCTCGGCCGTGTAGTATCCTTCGTCGCAGTAGACGTCGCAGAAGGTGGCAAGCCCGCTTCGGCCACCCGCGGCCGGGGAAGCGGCCGTTGCCGCTGCCTGCGGGATCATGTCATTAATAATGCTGTCGATATACTCGCTCCGCCCCTGGTCCTGCGGAAAATCGTGGGCTCCAAGGAGGGTGCTGACGATATCCACTGGCCCGGATACGTCGAGGTCCCGGTTCACCTCGAGAAGCTCCATCTCCTTCTGCACCGAAAGTCCATAGCCGCTCTTGCTCTCCAGCGTCGTCGTTCCGGCGCGGAACATCCGCTCGAGAATCATGCGGGCGTTGAAGGCCAGTTCGCTTCTCGATGCCGCCCGCGTCATGCTGACCGTTGCCTGAATCCCCGTCGGAATGCCCATGGCCTTGACTTCTGCCGCAGTGCGCGTCATGCGGGCCGCGTACTCGGACGCCCGCGAGCCGCCGAACACGAGATGGGTGTGGCAGTCAATGAAACCCGGAGCCAGTATGCCCCCTCGGGCATCCAGTACCCGTGCCCCGGATAGGTCCCAATTGCACTCGAGTTCTGCGTATGGTGCGATGGCGGCGATGTGTTCGCCTGCGACGGCCACCACGACGCCAGCTTTGCGTCCGAGCGGGTTTCCGGCTGCGGAAACGCAGGTCAGGACTTCCCCTGCGCCTGAGATAAGGAGGTCGATCCGTGGCTTGGGCATGGATCCCTCAGTCCTTCGTGTGCTTGCCGAGACGGTCCTGCTTTCCTGTTTCGGGGCCGAAGGTCGCGGTGGGCGACCACCAGAGGGGGATTTTGATGCTGTCGGTGGTGAGCGGCCCCCTGCCCTCGCAGACTTCGCGGGAGCTTTCGTAGCCTGCCTGGGCGTGGCGCACGACGCCGATGCCTGAATCGGTGGCCATGCAGACGTCGAGGCGGATGTCCGCTTCCTCGCTGCCGTCGGCAATCATGGTGACGCCGGTATGGACGGCTTCGCCCATTGAGTAGTTGGCCTGGATGGCGACAAGGTCGGCCATGGCGGCAGTGTTCAGCAGTGCGTTGAGATAGGGCCAGTCGGAGATGAGGTCGCCGCCATCCTTCATGTTCTCGGACTCGAAGGTGGGATTGACGATGGAGCCTGAGTCGAGGTTGTCACGGGAAAATCCGACCGGGCCGGAGAGTTCTCCAGATTTGATCAATTGGTTAATCCTGAGGGCCAGGGCCCGGCGCTCGCCAAAGCCAAGGTAGCAGACCCGGGCGGGCAGGCCCTCTATCGGAAGGGTCTTCCTTGCAAGCTCGATCCATTTGACGGTGAGCGTGTCCTTGGGAAACATGTCCAGGACAAGTTGGTCGATTGTCGCCAGGTCGCTGGCCTCTCCGGAGAGGCAGGTCCAGCGGAAGGGGCCTCGGCCTAGCATGAAAAGTGGCCGGATGTAGGCAGCCACAAAGCCAGGGATGGTCATGGCTTCCTTTTCGGGCATGCCCGCGTCGCGGCACTCCTTCCTGATGCTTGTGCCGTACTCGAAGGCCACGACACCGCGCCGCGAAAACTCGTTCATCGCGGAGAGCTGGCGCTTCATCGACTCGCGCGCCACCTCGAGGTACTTTGTTCGGTCGCCCTCGCGGAGAGCGGCGGCCTCCTCGACCCTGTATCCCGCAGGAATGTAGGAGAAGGGGTCGTGACAGGGGCACATCTCGGAGACGACGTCCGGTTTCCAGCCGAGTTCGAGGGCCCTGGGAAAGAGTTCGGCCGCGTTGCCCAGGACGCCGATGCCGAGGGAAGCCTTCGCCGCCTTGGCCTCCTCGGCCATGGCAATGGCAGTCTCGAGGTCAGGTGCCTGCACATCGAGGAATTTGCGTTCAATTGAACGCTTGATGATCCTGTCGTCGGCGTCGACGATGACGCAGACGCCGCCGTGCATGGTCATGGCGCGGGGCTGGTTGCGCCCCATGCCGCCGAGGCCTGCGGCGAAGTAGATGCGCCCGACCAGGGAGCCGCCGAAGTGCTTGTCACCCACTGCGCCTAGGGTCTCGAAGGTCCCCTGGATGACGCCCTGGGTTCCGATGTATTCCCAGGGGCCGGCTGTGTACTGGGCGAACATTGTGAGGTTCCTGTCCTGGAGGTCGTAGAAGGTCTCCCAGGTAGCCTTCATGATGTTGGTATTGGCCATGACGACGCGGGGGGCCAGGCGGTGGGTCCTGAATATGGCCACGGGCATGCCCGACTGAACCACCAGGGTCTCGTTGTTCTCGAGTTCCTTCAAGGATTTCACGATGGCGTGGTAGCTCTCCCAGTTGCGGGCGCACTTGCCGATGCCACCATAGATCACCAGGCGCTCAGGCGCCTCGGCGACCTCCATGTTGTTCTCGAGCATGCGGAGTATCGATTCCTGCTTCCAGCCCTTGCAGCGGAGAGTCTTTCCCCGCTGCGCCTTCACCGAATAGAGGATCTCTGGTTTAACTACTGGCTTTTCTGCTGGCATTTCTGCTGGCATTTCTGCTGTCTCCATCCTGTTCTCCTTTGTTTCCAATTGCGCTCAATCGATGAGTGCGTTCTCGATGATCTGGTCCATCTTGAAGTCGTGGGCCTGGAGGTAGAACTTGACGAGTTCCTCAAGGGCGCCCAGGGGAACCGGACCGACGAGCTCGGTGCCAGCCACCGCCACCCCGTAGCGGCCCGCTTCCGAACGAACTGTCTCAAGGACGCGGTGGAGAGGCGTGCCGCGATAATCGACGAGATTCATGGACACCTGCACCATGCCCTTGTCCTCGAGGGCCAGTCCCATGGCGCGCACGTGGCGGTAGCCTCCGTTGATGTGGCGCACGGCGCGGGCGATGCGCTCGGCTATGGAAAGGTCAGTGCTATGAAGATTGACGTTGAGGGCCACGAGGGGAAAGCGTACACCTGTCACGAGGGCTCCGGACCTGGCGTTGAAGGCGAAGGGACCCTCATCGGGCTCCCAGACCGGGTCGCGCATCTTGGCTTCGAGGGCCTCATACTGGCCCTTCCTGATGTCAGGCAGCTTGGCACGCCCGGGCCGGGTCGCCGCCTCCTCGTAATAGTAGACCGGTACGCCGAGGCCTCCGATGTAGCGGCCGAAATCCCTGGCGAGCTCCACGGCTTCCGTGATCTCCATGCCGCGCACGGGGATGAAGGGCACCACGTCGACGGCACCCTGGCGGGGATGGGAACCCCTGTGCCTACCCATGTCGATGCGCTCCAGTGCCACCTTCGCCATGTTCTTTGTGGCGAGAAGTACGGCGGTCGGCTCACCGAGGTAGGTAAAGACCGAGCGGTTGTGGTCAGCGTCGGAGGAGACATCCAGGATGCGGATGCCCTCGATCTTCTGAATCTCGGCCAGGACCTCGCCGACAAGCGTGAGGTCGATGCCCTCGCTGATGTTGGGTTCGCAGAGCACTACCTGCTTCATGGATCCTGTACCTCCAATTGTGTCAAAGTGGTCACGGGGTGGCCTGCGCCCCGGGCGACCCTCCGGCCTGCGCCCCGGGCAGAGCCGCAAGGGCTTCGCATCCCGCACGGCAGGCAGCTGCCCGGAGGGCGATCGCGGCGGCCAGGCCCTCGTCCTTGAGCGATGGCAGGTTGATGCTTACATTGTCGAGGCAGCCCAGGAGTCCGGCCCGCGCAAGATATATCCCCGAACTGTAGTCGGAGTGGACGTTCGGATTGACAGTGAGCTGGAGTTCGCGCCCTAGCTCAAGGAGGGCCAGGCAGGCCTCTGCGTTTTCGAGGGGTTTGCGCGTAGCCAGGACCCAGGCAGCCTGCACTTCCAGCTGGCGCTTCGCTTTTTCCGCTTCGCTGGCCTTGGGCAACCTGTAACTGTCGCGGACTTCCTGGAAGGCTTCGGTATCCTCCCGGGCCCCCGCCCGGAGGCGCTGGGACAAGACAACAGCCCTTTCGGCCATGCCTTCAAGGACTGCGTCATCTCCAGTGGCTGTTCCATCGGCCGGCCTGGCATCAGCCTTTTTCCGCAGGCTGGGTCTGGAAAACCTGGCTACCAGGGCTACAAGAGCTCCCGCCATGGCTCCTGCAATGGCAGAGGCAGAGCCCCCGCCAGCAGAGCTATCGTCCGGATCGAGAACCTTCAAGTATGTTTCCATGCTCACCTTTTCAGTTGCGAGCTTGCGCGCAGCTCATATAGACGTATATACGAGTACCATGGCACACTGGAGTCGTCAAGTGCTAGATGCACACTGAATCAAGGAGGGCTCTCCATGGACACTCCATCGCCAAGGATCACCTCAGGGGCCATGCCCAAGTACCGCCAGCTCCTCATCATCCTCCGGAACCAGATCCTGGCCGGCCAGATAGCCCCTGGAGAGCGCATCCCCTCAGAGGAAGACCTGATAGGAAGCTATGGATTGAGCCGGGGCACAGTCCGCAACGCGATAGCCCAGCTCGAGGCCGAGAAGCTCATCGAGACCGAGCATGGCATCGGTTCCTTTGTCCGGGCCCTCCATCCCAAGGCCATACCCTTCCGCTTCCTGTCTGCATCGGAACAGGCGAGGACCGTGGACCGGGAAGGACAGGAAGGCCCGGGAGGGGAATACAGCTGCGAGACCCTCACACAGGAGATCATTTCCGCGCCTTTGGAAATAGCCGAGCGCCTGCGATTGTTGCCCGGTTCGGCTGTCCTCCACCTCGCTCGCCGGAGGCGGGTCGGCGGCCTGCCAGTCTCGTATTCGGAGCGCTATCTCGAGGAAAAGCTCCTCCCGAGCCTGGCTACCCTGGACCTCGCTGGCATCGGCTCCATCCATGAGCTCCTGGTCAGAAACTCCGACTACCCCCTGCTCAGGGCCGAGGTCGAAATAGAAGCCCACCTCCTCAACGAGGGGGAAGCCCTCCTCCTCGAAACCGCTCCGGGTGAGCCGGCCTTTGTCGTCCACAGGATTACCTACACAGCGCCGAACAAGCCGGCTGTCTGGTACTACGGACTATTCAAGAATCGCTATGAATTGGGGGTGGGTATTCCGTGACAGGGGCTTCCCGCAACACGCGGAACAGGCGGTCGGGAAAGTCAGTAAAGATCCCGCTGACACCCCAATCGATGAGGCGTTCCATGTCCGCCTCCTCGTTGACCGTCCACACAAAGACATCCCGACCAGAGGCGCGGACGGCGTGCACTGCGGCTTCGGTCAGGGTCTCGAGGTCGGGGTTGTATGAAGAGGCGCCGCTGGAGTCGAGGAGGGCGACTGGATCGGGCGCGGCCCCTTCGACGAGGGCGCCAGTCCGAAGGCCTGGGGCAGCGCGCTTGGCCCTGACGATATATTCGTGATTGAAGGAGGACAAAAGGACGCTGCCTACCATGTCGTGTTCGCGCAGAAGCTCGACAACGCGCTCGGCAAGCCAGGGATGACAGGCCCTCCCCTCCGCATTCTTTATCTCGACATTGACGGAAATGCCAGCGGCCTTGGTGAACTCGAGGCAGGCGCGGAGGCTGGGGATGCGCTCTCCTGCAAAGCGGGCAAGATCGGAGGCACTGACAAAGCCAGATTTGATCTGGCCGAAGGGATCACTGGCGGCATACCATGAGCCAGCGTCGAGGCTTTCGATTTCTGCCTGGGTAAAGTCGTAGACCGACCAGGGGCTTCGTTCGGGAAAGCGCACTGCGGCATCGCTTGTCCGTGCGAGGCTGTCATCGTGGATGACAATCAGTTCGCCATCGGAGCTCGCTGCGACATCGAGTTCCCACCAGCGTGCGCCGATGGCAAGGGCGGCCCGAGCGGCGGCAAGCGTGTTCTCGGGGGCGACCGCGCGGAAGCCGCGGTGGGCGAAGACGATGACTGGTGGTTTTTCCATGCATAAGCTCCGGAGGGAAATGAGTGCGATGGATCGACCCTGAAGGGCGATGCCATCAAAGGGGAAGGAAGTGCCTGTGGTCAAGGACCTCATCGGGGACGGAGAGGCGGGACTTGCCCGCAGCTGGTCGGGGCGGGATGCCTTTATCTATGCCTTCTTTTCAGTCAACCTCGTCACCCTCGGCCTCTACATAATCAGCCAGGCCTGGTACTTCACAGGCGGCCTCATTCCCGCCATCCTCGCAGGCGCTGTCCTTGTGCTCACCGAGATCGTCGTCTACGCGGGCTTCATCACCGTGATGCCGAAGGCCGGTGGAGACTATGTCTGGCAGAGCCGCGTGCTGGGCAAGGCTGTGGGCTTTGTGCTCGCGATGACGGGCTGGTGCTTTATCCTCTGGCTCTGGACCCCCCTGTACGCCGACATGCTCAGGCAGATTGTCCTCGTGCCCCTGGCCGCCGTCCTTGGCTTCAAGTCCCTTGCCATCACCGTCGCGACGAGCAATCTTGTCTGGTTTGGCGCCTGCGTGGTCACCTGCCTCTTCATCTTTGTGGTCATCGCCCTCGGCATGGAAAGCTATGCGAAGGTGCAGCGCTTCTGTTTCAGGACTGGCACTGTCTCGCTCCTCATCGTCCTGGCCATCCTCCTCGTCCCCGCTGGCGGATCCTTCGCCACGCGCTTCGATGCAGGGGCCCTCTCCCTCTTCGGACTCCGCGACGCCACAGCGACCATTGACGCCGCAGGCAGGGCAGCCAGCGCCGCAGGCAGGGCAGCCGGCGCATCGACGGGGCTCTGGGGCGGCAGCCTCTCAGAGATACTCCTCCTCCTTCCCTTCCTCGCCTTCTGGAACCTCTGGCCCAACTGCGGCGCAAGTCTTTCCGGGGAGGTGGTGGGTGCCCACGATTTCCGCAGGAACCTCCTCGTGATGTCGGCTGCCCTTTTCGCTTCGACAGTCCTCGCCATCATTGTGCTGCTTGCCATCGAAGGCTCGATGGGCTTTGATTTCTACATGCGGGCCAACGCAGCCTATTGGCAGGGCCGCATCCATCCGACGGAACTCGCACCCGTCCTGCCCTTCTGGCCCTATCCCGTCCTCCTGGCCCTCCTCGCTGTCGATTCGCCTATCCTCCGCGTGATTGTCGTGCTGGGGATGTCCTCATGGTTCTTCGGCTGGGCTGGCACGATCTATCTTTCAAGCACACGCATACTGTTTTCAGCAGCCCTCGACCGCCTCCTGCCCGGCACTGTCGCCGAGCTGAGCGCCACCTCCCGTTCGCCGGTCAAGGCCCTCCTCTACATGGTCGTGCCTGGCCTGATCGTCTCTGCCCTCTACGTCTGGAATGTCTTCGGCTTCGCCGGCCTCACCCTCATGTCGACCCTCGTCATAGCCGTGACCTACCTCGGGACAGGCCTGGCCGCCGTCCTCCTGCCCTTTGTCCAAAGGGAGCTCTACCGATCCTCGCCGCTGGCCGCCTTCAGGATAGGACCAATTCCCCTGATTTCCGCCTTTGGCCTGGCTTTCATGGCCTTCATCGGCTTCCTGCTTTACGAATGGATGATCGATCCAGCCGATCTCTACGGCATCAGCCTCCGCAACTCCACCTCGGTCCTGTTCATGGCGGTCGTCTACGGCGTCGCAATCGCCCTCTATCTCCTGCTTCGCGCACGAAGCCGTCGCGTGGGGGCGAAGGAAACGGAGGACCTCTTCGAGGAAGCTCCGAGGGATTGAAAAGGCCCTCCCGAGGCCCGAGGGAGAGCCATGGAATGACACCTTCGACTTCGCCTAACCTGCTGTTGCTTCCTCTTCGACGGCCGCAGTGGTCACTGAGGCATCAGGCTTCGTGAGGATGAGTGCCTCGGGAGGGATGCCGAGCCTCACGCGTTCGCCCAGGCCAGGGAAGCTCCGGAGGGGGTCGTTGAAGGTGTCGACCGAGAGCTCGTGCCTGCCTACCGCCACCATCAGGCGCACGATGGAGCCCAGGAGCTTGATGTTGACAAGCTCGCCTTCGAGGAAGTTGGGCGCGCCACTGGCGCCCACGCCACTGGCGCCCACGCCACTGGCGCCCACGCCACTGGCCCCGGTGGCAGCGCCATCGAGTGAAAGGGCCTCGGGCCGGAGGCTCAAGCACAGTTCCTCGCCCGCCCTCCCCTCGAGCTTCCTGTCCGCCGAGATGGTCTGCCCTTCGACCATGATCGAGCCGGTCTCCGCATCGACGATCCTCGCCGAAAGGACATTGAGGGTACCGATGAAACTGGCCACATAGGCTGTCGCAGGTCGGTTGTAGATCTCGAAGGGTGCGCCGATCTGCTCGATCAGGCCATCACGCATCACTGCAACCCGGTCGGAGATGGACAGCGCCTCTTCCTGGTCGTGCGTGACGTAGATCGTCGTGATGCCGAGCCGCCGCTGGATCTTCCTGATCTCGTCACGGAGCTTGACGCGGATCTTCGCATCGAGGGCCGACAGGGGCTCGTCCAGGAGGAGGGCTCTTGGCGCGATCGCCAGGGCACGGGCGAGGGCGACGCGCTGCTGCTGCCCACCGGAGAGCTGGTGCGGATAACGTTGGGCGAACTCACCCATGTTGATCAGGTCCAGCATCTCTTCGACGCGCGATGCCACCTCGCTTCCTTTTTTTCCCGCGATGTCGAGGCCGAAGGCGATGTTCTTGCCAACTGTCATGTTCGGGAAGAGGGCATAGTTCTGGAAAACCATGCCGAGGTTCCGCTTGTTGGGTGGCACCGCCGAGAGCTCTTCTCCATCGATGTGGATCGTCCCGGAGCTCTGGGTCTCGAAGCCCGCTATCATGCGGAGGGTCGTCGTCTTGCCGCAACCCGA
>JBMOIK010000089.1:0-12458 GCA_049317365.1 Rectinemataceae bacterium
CGGAAATCCCGGGATCAATGAAAAGGGCCGTCCTTCCGGACGGCCCTTCGTACGTACTAGTGCTTTATTTACTTGGTCTTCTTCCCCGCAGCCTTCTTGGCAGGCGCCTTTACTGCCTTGGTAGCGGCTTTCCTGGCGCCGGCCTTGGCAGCAGCTTTGACGGAGGCGACGGGCTTTGCCTTGGCGCCGGCCTTGGCCGCAGGTTTCCCTGCCTTGGCGGCTGCCTTCTTCACGACCTTGCCGGCCTTGGTAGACTCGGCGAGCTTCTTGGCGCCGGCCTTGGCGCCGGCCTTGGCGCCGGCCTTGGCCGCTGGCTTCGCCTTGGCAACGGGTTTTGCCTTCGCGCTGGCCTTGGCCGCGGGTTTTGCGGCTTTCGCGGCAGGTTTAGCTGCCTTCGCCGCTATTTTGGCTTCGATCACGGCCTGGGCGGCGGCGAGGCGGGCGATGGGCACGCGGTAGGGAGAGCAGGACACGTAGTTCATCCCAGCAGCATGGCAGAACTTCACGGAACGGGCTTCGCCGCCGTGCTCGCCGCAGATGCCGACCTTGAGACCCTTCCTGGTAGAGCGGCCCTTTTCGATGCCCATCGTGACGAGCTGGCCGACGCCGGACTGGTCGAGGCTGACAAAGGGGTCCTGGGCGAAGATGGCCTTGCCGCCATCCTTTTCCGACATGACGTAGTCGGGGAGGAAGCGGCCGGCGTCATCGCGGGAGAGGCCGAGGGTCATCTGGGTGAGGTCATTGGTGCCGAAAGAGAAGAACTCGGCGACCTCGGCGATCTCGTTGGCCAGGAGGGCGGCGCGGGGGATTTCGATCATCGTACCAACCAAGTACTTCACCTTGGAGTTGGCCTTTTTGATGATCTCTTCAGCGACGGCGCGGGTCTGGTCGACGAGGATCTTGAGTTCCTTCTTGTCGATGACGAGGGGAATCATGATCTCGGGGAAGACCTTGGTACCGGCCTTGTCCACCTCGACGGCGGCTTCGATGATGGCAGTTACCTGCATCACGAGGATCTCGGGATAGGTGATGGTGAGGCGGCAGCCGCGGTGGCCGAGCATGGGATTGGACTCATGGAGCTGGTCGCAGCGGAGCCTGATGTGAGCGGGACTCTTGCCGGTGATCTGGGCGAGCTTGTTGACGCCTGCATCGTCCTTGGGGGTGAACTCGTGGAGGGGGGGGTCGATGAGGCGGATGGTGACGGGCTTGCCGTCCATGGCCTTGAAGATGCCCTTGAAGTCTTCCCTCTGGATCGGAAGGAGCTTGCCCAGGGCTTTTTTCCTGCCCGCCAGGTCGTCGGCAACGATCATTTCCTGGATGCCGAGGCGGCGCTCTTCGGTGTCGAAGAACATGTGCTCGGTGCGGCAGAGGCCGATGCCCTCGGCTCCAAGCTCGACTGCCTTGGCGGAATCGTAGGGAGTGTCGGCGTTCGTACGGACCTTGAGGGTGCGGATTTCGTCACACCAGGTAAGGAGGGTCTTGAACTCCTTTGTCTGCTCTGGCTTCTTGAGGGGGAGTGAGGTGAGGAAGACCTCGCCTGTGGTGCCGTTGAGGGTGACCTCGTCGCCTTCGCGGAGGACCTTGCCGCCGACCTTGAGGATCTTGGCCTTGTCGTCGATGTCGAGGGCGTCGCAGCCGACGATGCAGCACTTGCCCCAGCCGCGCGCGACGACCGCAGCGTGCGAGGTCTTGCCGCCGGTGGCGGTCAGGATGCCCTGGGCGGCGTGCATGCCGCCGACGTCCTCGGGGCTGGTTTCCTTGCGGAGGAGGATGACCTTCTCGCCATTCGCGGCGCGGGTCTCGGCCTCGGCTGCGGTGAACACGAGCTTGCCGGCCGCGGCGCCGGGGACGGCGTCGATGCCCGTGGCGACCTTGAGTTCCTTGAGCCGGGCGATGCTGGTCTTCGACACGTCGATGATGGGGTAGAAGATGCCCTCGATCTGCTCGGGGGTGATGCGTGCAATTGCCTCTGATTTCGTGATGAGGCCCTCGCCTACCATGTCGACGGCGATCTTGAAGGCGGCTGCGGGGAGGCGCTTGCCGGTGCGGCACTGAAGCATGTAGAGCTTCTCGTCCTCGATGGTGAACTCGAGGTCCTGCATCTCCTTGAAGTTCTTCTCGAGGGTCTTCCTCACCTGGAGGAGCTGCTTGTAGGCGACAGGAAGCCTGGTCTCGAGCTCGATGAGCCTCAAGGGGGTGCGGATGCCGGCGACGACATCCTCGCCCTGGGCGTTGATCAGGCAGTCGCCATAGAACTCGTTGACGCCGGTATTGGGATCGCGGGTAAAGCAGACTCCGGTACCGGAGTTGTCGCCCTTGTTGCCGTAGACCATCTGCACGACGTTGACTGCGGTGCCCTTCAGGTCGGCGATCTTCTCGACGCGGCGGTAGGTGACGGACTTGTCGGCCTCCCAGCTGTTGAAGACGGCATCGACGGCGCCCCAGAGCTGGGTCATCGGATCCTGCGGAAAGTCAGCGCCCTTCTTCTGCCGATAGAAGGCCTTGAACTCGGTGCAGAGGGCCTTGAGGTCATCGGCAGAAAGCTCGGTGTCATTCTTCACGCCCTTCTGCTTCTTCATGTGGGAGAGCATCTCCTCCATCGGCTCCTTGGAAAGGCCCATGGCTGTGGTGGAGTACATCTGGATGAAGCGGCGGTAGGAGTCGTAGGCAAAGCGCGCGTTGTTCGTCTTGGTGGCAAGACCCTCGACCGACCTGTCGTTGAGTCCGAGGTTCAGGATGGTTTCGAGCATGCCGGGCATCGAGCGGGCGGCTCCGGAGCGGACGGAAACGAGGAGGGGATCCCTGTCGTCTCCGAGCTTCTTGCCAACGGTTTTCTCGAGCATCGCTACGTGGATCTTCACTTCCTCGACGATGGACTTCGGGAGCTTCCGTCCTGCCTTGTAGTATTCCTCGCAGGCGGGGATGCCGACCGTGAATCCGGCCGGGACGGGGAGTCCGATGGCCGTCATGTCCATGAGCCCCTGTCCCTTGCCTCCGAGGATGTCCTTGCTGAGACCCCTGCCCTCGGCGTTTTTCCCGCCGAATGCGTAGACGAACTTGGTCTTTGCCATATGTCGCTTCCTCCATAGATGGTGTGTCGTTCCCGAGCCCGATCGGTCGGGCATTCCAGGATGGGTGAGCCTGGAAAATACCCTCCGGGAGGCCTGCGTGTCAAGGAACGGGCAGGGTGGTGGCAGTGGACGGAATTGTCTTAATTGTCACTGTCTAGGGCGGGAAGGCAGGGGCTCAGAAGTTGAGCGCGAGGGTCATGACCGTAAGTTCGGAACCCGGCATCTGATTGACCAGGGACTCGAATTTCACGTTGACCTTCTCGCAGGCCTCGGAGAGGTAGGACAGATAATAGAGGCCGAGCTCCGCACTCGAGTCGGACTGCTGGAGTTCCTCGTAGAAGTCCTCGAGGCTCTTCTTCTTCAGGTTGGCGTTCTTCTTGTCGTCGAAGGTCTCCTTGACGGACTGGTACTCGGCATCCCTGCTGTAGAGCGTGATCTGGAGGCGGCCCTGCGTGCCGATTGACGCATTCCCCGAGCCGAGCTTCCACGACATGTAGACAAACTCCTCGCGACCTTCGAGGGATTCGATGACCTGTTTGCGCACGCTGGGGTCGAAGAGGACCGCATTCACGTCGACCGAACCCTTGAAGAGGGACTTGGCTTCCCGTTTCAGGTTGGAATTCTCGGCGTTCATGGCGAGCTCCATGATCATGAGCGAGACGTACTCGGCGATGCGCGAGCGCTCCATGTATTCCGCGAGGCTGGTCCTGATGTTCTTGAGGAGGCTGTCCCAGCCGTCAGAACCCCTGAATTTGACGATGATGAACCAGGTAAAGGGGCGGAGGTTGTCGAGGAATTTCTCGGAAAGGAGGAGCTGGACGTTCTTTTCCTCGGGGAGGAGGGATGCGTTGCGGGTGATATACGAGTAGAGGGGAGCGAGTATCTCCTGCTTGATCGCCGCGAGGTCCTTCTCCTTTTCCTTGAGTGAGGTCTGCAGGAAGCTGTCGTTTATGCGGGTTTTCGAGTCGATGATGTTGCCCGGATTGAGGCGGTTCCATTTCGTGATGACTTCGCTCGCAAGCACGCGGGTGAAAATATACGAGTCGTATTGGCGGTAGAGCATCGAATATACGATGAGCTTCGAGAGGTCCATGATCTCCTGACGGGAACTCATGAACTCGCTCTTGGAAATCTCCATCTTGGAGACATAGTCGACCAGGATCATCCGCTGGAGGGAAATCGGCGAGAAGGTTTCCAGGATGATGCCGCTTTCCTCGCGGTTGTCGGCGAGCCTGAAACGCTTGAGGCTTTTCCCCTTCCTGATGAAGAAGGTAGTGCCTTCTTCGGTCAGGACTACTTTCAGTGGAAGGTCAAGAACCATTTTTCGTACGTGCATGCCCCGCTTTGCGAACCTCCACCCGTAGAATGACGAAAGTATGCCGGAAATGCAATGAGCAGTGTACGATTCAATCAGCCACCCTCCCGCCAGGGGCAGCTTTCCTCCAGACCTTCCAGTGTTGCGCGCCGTTGGAGCTTCCGGTATCCTTCTCCCTGTGGCCTGTCAACTTCGACTCCTCCTCGCCTGTCTGGCCCTAGCCGCCTCCGTCGTGGTTCCGGCCCAGGGCCTGCAAGCCCCGACGGGCCTGGTTCCAGAGGCTGTGGATCCCGAGGTAAAGGTCCACCTCCTCGCCTTGGCGGGCTTTGGGACGCGAGGGGAGGGCAGCGTGGCTGAAGCCCTGGCGGCCGAATATATTGTCGCGGCCTGTTCGAAGCTCGGGCTCCATTCCGATAGCCAGCGGCTTCTCCAGCTCGAGGCTGACCAGTCCAATTCCCGTGCAGTCACCGTGACTTTCAAGGGTCGGAGATCCGATCTCCTCTCCTTTATCGTCCCCCTCGATGTCCACGTCGATGGGCCGAAGGGCGAGGGTGATGCCGGCATCGCCCTCATGCTCGTAGCGCTTCACGATCTGGCCGATCGAACGCATGCGGGCTGGGAGCCGGAAATCGGCCTGGCGGTTACCTTCCTCGGTGGTGACAAACGTGGCGCCTACGCGCGCGGAGACACTGCCGGTCCAGGCACAGCCTGGTGGATCGACTCCCTCGATGCCGCACGTCCCACTTCCGTCGTGTATCTCACCTTGAATGCCCTGCCAGGGACGATCGGACTCCGGAACGCGGTCCCGGGACTCCTGTCGCCGTACTGGCTGTACGAGCGTACGCGGGCGGCCATTTCCAGCTCAGGACTCCACTATGAGCTGTTTCCGAACCGCATGCAGGGCTACCGCCTCGGGCTTCTCAAGCGCCAGGGCCCCCTTGCCCCCTACCTCAGCGCGGGCATTCCCGCCGTGGAGCTCAGGACTGAAGCGGTCGAACCCAGGATGTCAGACCCTGCCATCCCCTTCACACGCTTTGTCGCCGCGATGCTCACGGCCAACTCCATGGGCTTCCTCGATATCTGGGATCGCAATTACTCGTCCTTCCAGGTGGGAAACTTCGCTCTCGTCATCAGGGAGGGGCCCTACATCGTCTTCCTCCTTGCCTTCGTGGGGGCAATCGCGGCCATCCTCATAATCCTGTCGGTCACCAGGCGGAACCTCCTGCCCCAGCTTGTCCACAAGCTGCCGCACCGCATTGGCAATCTTGCCATCCTCCTTCTTCTGGCCGGGATCGCCTTCACCCTCTCCCAGGTCTGCCTCGAGGTCGAGCGCCTCGTCTTCGGAAGCACCGATGCCTGGACCTCGATGCCGGGGTACTTCGTGGCGGGGCGCATTCTTGTGGTGGCCTTCTCCTTCCTCAGCCTCGTCTCGGGTTTTGTGGCAAGGCGCTGGCTGTCGCCCGATCCCTGGTTCTATGAATTCGCCGCACTGGTGATCCTGGGCATCGACGTCTTCCTTTTTACCTTCCTGAGCATTCCGCTCTCGGCCTATTTCTGCTGGGGCTTCGCCGTGGCACTGGTATCGGTTGGCATCAGGCGCAAGCTTTTTTCCATAATTGCGATTGCCCTCATGTATCTCCCCTTTGCGCTCATAGCCGGCGAGATGCTCGCCACGCCGGAGTCCTCGGCCCTTTCCCTTCTGGTGAATCCAGAGGCGCTTTCCGGCGGCATCCTCGCCTTCGTCCTCTTGCCCTTCGCTTCGCTCACCGCGAGCCCCTTTCTCTTTCTCGCGCCCAAGGGCGAGAGGAAACGCAAGATCACGGCCTTTGTTTTCCTCGCCTTGGCCATCCTCACCGAAGGAATGGTCATCGCGATTTCCGACAGCAGATTGCGGACGAGCCCCATCGAGGTTGTAGAGAACCTCGACCAGGACGCAGGCGAGTTCACTGCGGATTTCCATTCGGTCTACCGTCTGGGATCCCTCGGTCCTTTCAGGGACGGGATCCCCCATCCAATCGATTCCAGCACTGGCCATGCCAGGACCGCAGGCCTCGACGGATCGCGGCCCATCACCTTTTCGAGTTCCCGCAAGGCCTTCCTCGACCGGGTAACCAACGTGGTTTCGATCGGCTTTCCTGGTGATCCAGGCGAGCTCGGGCTCCGTCTGGTCTCGGACAGGGCCCTCACGATCTACGATTGTTCCCTGCCCTACCATATAGATCTCGACGGCAAGGGAGCGACACTGTGGAGCGGACCTGGCCGATCCCTTCCCTTCTCGTTCTGGATCACGACTGGCCCTGACTTCACGGCGCAGCTTTCGGTGCACGCTACCTGGTTCGGTGCCGCCCCCCCTGCACTGGAGGCCAGCGTGAAGGCCCCCGCCCTTGGCTCAGGCCGCAAGGGAGCCGTCCGGGCCCTCGCGGAATGGCGGCTTGATGGCGACCGCCAGCTCGCGATGGCCGGGAGCACCATCGATGCGACCTTCAGGCTCAGGGCCGCAGCGCCGTGAATCCGCTGTGGTTCCACGTCGATCTTGACGCATTCTTTGCGACGGTCGAGCTCCTCGATAATCCAGGACTCCTCGGGAAACCCGTGATCGTCGGCGCCAGGCCTGGTGGCCGCGGAGTTGTCTCCACCTGCTCCTACGAGGCCCGGGCCTTCGGCGTCCATTCGGCCATGCCTATCGGGGAGGCCTACCGCCGCTGCCCTGGAGGGGTCTTTCTCCCTGTGCGAATGGAACGCTACTGCGAACTGTCGCATCAGGTAATGGACATCCTCCGCGAGCTCGGACCCGAGGTGATCCCGGTGTCGATCGACGAGGCCTGGCTCGACATGAGCGGGACAGGTCTCCTGTATGGATCGCCGCTCGAGGCTGCGACGCTCCTCAAGCGGCGGATCCGTGAAGAGACGGGCCTTGGCATTTCCGTGGGAGTCGCGACCAACCGACTTGTGTCCAAGATCGCCTCCGGCCTCCGGAAACCGGATGGCCTGGTTATCGTAGAAAGCGGGCAGGAGGCGGCCTTCATGCAGGGGCTTCCGCTTGCAAAACTCTGGGGCGCGGGCGAGAAGACCCAGACGAGGCTTCGCGAGTCGGGCATCCTGTCGATGGCTGACCTTGTCGCCGCTGACCTGCCTGCCCTTTCACGCATTTTCGGGGAGGCTGGGGCTCGGTTTCTCCACTCGGCGGCGCGCGGCATAGATCCCGGGATCCACGGTGAACGCTCGGGCTCTCGGGGCATGAGCACGGAGACCACCTTCGAACGTGACATCGCCGACGGAGAAGCCCTTGATGCCGCCCTCCTGGAGATGGCCTGTGCCCTTCTCTCGAGGCTCCATGGCGAGGGCCTCGCCTCGCGCACCCTCGTACTCAAGCTGAGACTCTCCGACTTCTCGACCTCCAGCAGGCGCATCACTCGCAGCTCCGAGTTCCTCGACTCGACTGAAGTGCTTGCCGAGGCCCGGAGTCTCCTGGCCCGGCTCTGGGATGGCAGGTCAGCAGTCAGGCTTGTCGGGCTTGGCTTTGACGGGGTCGCCGAACCTGCCACGGGCGGTCAGGGAGAGCTCTTCGCCAAGGATGACCGGAAGGGCCGGCTTGAGCAGGTCATCTTCGGCCTCGAGGCGGAGGGCCTCGTGAAGGGTCAGGCCGCGCCACGGCCCGCCAGGCTCATCGGCCGGAACCTTCGCGGGCGCTCGAACGGGGGCAATCCCTTCCATCCCGGCGACCGAGCTCAGTAAAGCTCGGTATGGATCTGGGAATCATGTACCTTCAAGGCGAGTTCCCCCTCCACGAAGGACAGGATGCGGTTCATGACCGTCTCACCGAATTCGCGGGAATTGGAGACGAGGGCCGCACCGATCTGGGCAAAGCGGAGGGAATCGAGGAGGTCCACCTCTGCGCAGGATACGCGGAACTTGCGCCTGATGCGCTCCTTGGCGGAGCTCACCACGGAGCGCTTGTCCTTGAGAGAGCTGGACTCGGGGATCTCGAAAATGATCTGGATGAGGCTTACGACCATGGAATGGCTCCCTTCCTCCGCTGGAGATTGCGCCCGGGAATCCGCTGCGCTCCACGAGTCATCATAGCGACCCAGGCTTCGGTGGCAAGCCGCCTCCGGGCCGCCCTGGCTGCGATGGGACTCTTCCTCGCAGTGGGGGCGAGCGCGGAGCAGATCCCTGAAACAGCCATCAAGGGCCTTTCCGTCGAGGCGCCAAGCAGCCTCTTCGCAAGCGGCCAGGGTCGCTCCGAGATCTTTGCAAGTGGCTCCTGGGACCTGTCGCTCCTGTCCTCCGTTGAGGCAAGCATTCCCCAGGGACAGGGCCTTACCCTCGGGCAGATCCAGCCCCTCCTGTTTCGCCAGACCCCGGACTTGGTCCTTTCCTTCCTCTTCGACAGGCACTGGTTTGTGGACGCGAAGGTCAGCCCCGACTCTGGCGCCTCGCGCTTTGCCCTCGGCTATCGTGGACTCGCGGGTGAAACACTGTCTGAGCTTCGGATCGGAACGACGGGCATTGGCCTCACGGATCTGCCCTATGTGGCGATAGGTACCGGTGGCACGGGTTCCTTTGGCGCGATGGCGACGACCAGGGGAGGGGGAATCAGTACTACCTCCCTCCTCCGCTACGACCAGGCAGAGCGCGTGTCAAAGACCTGGCTCGGCGGAGGGGAATCAACGGAAACCGTCACCGCGCCGGCTGCCTTCATCCGTGGTCGCTGGTTTGTGCTCCCATCAGGCAGCGCAGCGAGCCTCGGCGTCTTTGCAGAGAGCCTCATTGGAGGACTCCTGGACAGCGAGGGGAGCCACTGGCGCAGGCTTTCCCGCGATGAATTCCGGATCACCGAAGCCGGGACCATCCTCGCCCTCGATTCCAGGGCCGAATCGAGGATAGCCCTTTCCTGGGATGGGCTTGCCCAGGCGGATCTCAGTATTGACTCGAAACCCTCGAAGCTGGCCTACGATTCGGCCAAGGCTCCTGGCGAGCTGGAGTTCCTCGCGCGCTACTCGGGCCAGGGCTCCTCCGATGAGCTCTATGTCCGGAACAGGGCTTCAGGCAGGCGCGACAGCCGCTTTGTCGTGCTGGCCGAGGAAGGCACGACGATACGGGTCGAGTCCCTCGCCAATCCCCTGCCCGACCCCCGACCCTTCGAGGACCTTGTTCCCGACCTCTATTCGCGGCTCCCTGCCGAAACCACCGGCAGCTTTCGCTCCTTCGACGGCTATGAGATCGTCAGTCTGTCCCATGCAGCAGGCGGGGAAATGACCGTGGACAAGGATGCCCTCCTGGCTTCGATAGAGGTCCTGCGGAATGGAATCCCCGACCAGGCCTTCGATATCGATGCGGCGAAGGGAACGATCGGCCTGCGACGCCGGGTCGATCCCACCGAGACCATCACGGTTTCCTGGCTCAGGCAGAGTTCGGAGCGGAAGGCTGGCGCCCTCACCGGTGGCTTTGTCGGTCAGTTCGACCTTGGCCCGGGCTCTGATGCCTGGGCAGCCTTGACCGGACATCTGGGCATACCCGGTCTTGGCTTTGCCGAGGGCGGGAACAGTGATCCGGCGAAACTCAGCCTGGCCCTGGGCCTGAGGAAGAGGGGAGGGCGATTCGAATACTCGGCAGGGGGCCAGGCCCGGGCCGGGACACGTGAATCGACGGGGCGCTTCCGCGTCGAGGGCTTCGAGGCCTCCGGTACCTATGCGACCTCCTTCTACCCTGAAGGAGGATCCATCCCCACCGGCTTCAGCCTTGCGGAAACGTCAATGCCGGGCTTCGATGCAGCCTGGCCTGCGATCTCCTCCATCCTCCACCCTGGCGGCGCTGTATCAAAATCCCTGCGGGTCGAGACAACTGGAGGGGGTTCCCTCTCGCTCTGGAAGATTGTCGCCCGGCCTCCGCTCGAAGCCTTCAATTACCTCGATATGTACATTTCCGCCCAGGACGCCGGGAAGGGGGGCGGCAGCTTCTCGCTGTCCATCGATACGGGTGCGGGCGGCAGCGCAGCACTTTCCCTCGAGCTCCCTCTTTCTGCACTCGGACAGGGATGGACGCGGCTTCGCCTGCGCTACGGTGGACCCCTGGCGGCCAGCATCCAGGTCGGCGAATCGGGTTCCACACTGAGCCTTTCCCAGGCTGTCGCTTCTGTCGATCCCCTGGTGGTAGATGCGTGCAGGCTTGTGCTTGCCTTCCACGGGCTCCCGGCCGGGGCGGTGATCGGGATCGACGAGCTTATCCTCGTGGAATCCCGGCCCGATGCATCGCTCGAAGCCTCGGCCGCCCTGTCCTGGCGTGATGCCGCGGCTAGCTTCGCGCCCTTCGGACTGGCCCTTGTCACGGGCATGGACTCGCGGCTCTCCCTGTCTGGCGGGATGGCCTCCACGCTGGCTTCAGGCCTGGTCTCCTCCCCGCTTTCCACCTCATGGATTGACGGTGACTTCTCCGTGGGAACGCAGGTGGGTCCCCTCGGCGTGAAGGCCGGCCTCAGGGGCCTGGCCGACAGCTCAGGGCTCGGCCTCAGGGGCTGGCACGAGCTTGGAATGGAGGTGAAGGGACTTCCCCTGTCCCTGGGTGACAGCTTTTCCTGGGATCCACAGACGGGGGCCCTCTCCCGCCGCAATTCGGCTGCGCTGCTGGCTTCTCCCTGGGCAGCGGCCAGCGCTGAAGCCAGCGCTGCCCGGGATCTGGCAGACTCGGCCGGCGCTGGAAGGCTGGCCCGGCTCTGGAGCGCAAAGGCCGCCCTCTTTTCCCTCATCGATGCGAGGGTGGAGCTCCGCGAGACCTCGGAGGCTGTTCCTGCGCTTCTGGCGCGCGACTACGCGTCGACCTGGAAGGAGAGCCTTGCCTGGTATCTTCCGGAAAGCAGGGGTATCGTTTCAGCACGCAGGATCGGGGCCGAGGCAGGGCTCGGACTTGGCTCCGGCTCGCGTCTCCTGTCGCTCGTCGCCACCTCCGCCTCCCTTGTGGCAGCGGGACCCTTCAGGAAGGATGAGCTCACCCTGAGGCTTGACCTTCCCCTTCCACCTTTTTTTGGATGGAAAATCACGCCCTGGTATCAACGTTTTTTTTCCGATCAGCGTCCCGGCTCCGATTCCACGCTCCTGGACTTCGCGGCAGGGGATCTCAGGCTCCTCAAAACCATCCTCCTTCCCTGGACTGCCCTTCCCTTCGCCGAGTTCTCGGATGAGGGCCTGGGACCCGCCCTGGGCGTGCTGGCCTCGCGCCTCGCCCTCGAGCAGCCAGCCTATGCGCCGGAGGCTGGCATTTCCCTGGTCCGGGAGCCCGGATTCTCCCCCTTCGAACTCCTCATCCCGACAGCTCTTGGCTTCTCCTTCACACGGCTACTGTCGAGCGACGGCCTTGCCCTTCGCGACCGTTCGAGCCTGAAAGGCAGGCTCGGCTTTTCAGCCCTCGAATTGTATGGTAGCCGTGGCGCCCACCCGGTCTTCAAGCGCTATGCCAGCGATGAGTACCAGCTTGAGTTCGGGGCCATCCTCGAGCTCCCGAATTCAGGGAGCGTCAGCACCTGGTCGATAGACGAGTCGGCCCTGACAGCCCTCCTGGGGGGCCGCGATGCAGTCGGCGAGCGGATTGTCGCCAACCAGTCCGCTTCCTTTTCCGCAGATCCCGGCGGCTTTTCCTGGGCGGTCAAGGCTGGCTGTGACTTCTCGACCCGGCCAGCTGACTCGCCCCTCCTGGCAGCCTGGCGCCTGCTCACCCCGCAGCTTGTCCAGGGTTTGCCCGCCGCAGGAAAGGGCCTGGACTCGGCCTGGCTCCGAAGCCTCGGTTCGGTGCAGAGCCGTGCGGTGGAAACCTTCGGTTTTGACGCAGGCGTCAAGGGATCGCGCCGCGATGGGGCGCTGCCCCTTCCCGAGTTCAGCCTCTCTGAATCCTGGGAAACGCGCATTTCCATTCCCGAGCGATTTGCGGCCTTTGGAAAGCTCAAGCTTTCCGAAAGCCGGGACGGAGCGGGAACCCTGCGCCTCAGCGCGGAGGCTTCGATGGGCTGCACACTCTCCTTCTAGCCCGGCATAGCTGATGAGCCGCGGCATAGCTGATGAGCCGCGGCATAGCTGATGAGC
>JBMOIK010000090.1:0-12449 GCA_049317365.1 Rectinemataceae bacterium
TGCGTTCCTGGGTGGCATCAGCACCCAGACCCTCCTGCCGCGTGCGTCGCCGGCGGAGCTACGGTCGACGACCAGGGAAATCATGGAGATCATGGGCAGGAACGGCGGCTTCATCGCGGCTCCGACCCACGATGTGCCTTCGGACGTTCCGGTGGAGAACATACTCGCCATGATCGACGCCTTCACGGCTCAACACCCGGCGAGATAGGAAGGGCAATGCGGATCGTCGTTGGCTCCTTGCAGCAGGAGTCGAATACCTTGACTGCGCTCCCCAGCACGCGCGGGGACTTCACCGTCTTCAAGGGCGTGGAGATGCTCTCCAGGGTTTCGGTGTCGGAGTACTTCCTGTCCTGTGGAGCCGAGCTGGTTCCAACCCTTTACGCGAATGCCGTGCCCGGTGGGCGCTTGCGCGAGGCCGATTTTCTCGGACTTGCGGGAGAGCTCGTGTCCCTGATACCGACGAGCAGGGTGGATGGCATCTGGCTCTATCTCCACGGTGCCCTTGAGGTGGAAAACCTGGGTTCGGGCGAGCTGGCCCTCCTGCGTCTGGTCCGCGAACGCTGTGGCTTCGGCATTCCCATTGCGCTGGCCCTCGATTTCCACGCCAACAACACAAGGGAGCTGATGGAGCTCGTGAATGTCGTCGCAGGATATAGGACCGTCCCCCACCGTGACATGGAGGAGACCGAACTACGAGCTGCCACCATGCTCGTGAACTGCATTGAAAACCGACTCCTTCCCCGGCCGCAGATGTGTCGTGCCGATGTCGTTGTGCCTGGGGATTGCGTGCTGACCGACGAGTCGCCCCTGCGGGAGATCATGGAAGAAGCTGCCTCGCTCGAGCTTCAGCAAGGGATGCTGGCATGCAATGTATTCAACGGCCAGCCCTGGGTGGACGCGCCTAATATGGGTCCTTCCATGGTCTGTGTGCACGAGACGGACGAATCCGTGGCCAAGGCGGCAGCCAGGCAGCTGGCGAAGCGCTTTTTCGATGTCCGTCGCGAGTTCCGTTTCACGGTCGAAGCCTGCGAACCTGGCGAGGCCCTCGACCGTGCCTGGGCCGAGCGTGAGCGCCCAGTCTTTGTCACCGATTCGGGCGACAACACCACTGCCGGCTCAGCTGGCGACAATGCCGGCCTGCTCAAGCTCATGCAGGACAAGGGCATGACAGAGGTGCTGCTGGGTGGCATCACGGACGAGCCTGCCGTACTCAAGTGCATGGAAGCGGGGCTTGGGGACCTCCTCGAGTTCCAGCTCGGGGGAAGCATAGAAGCATCAAGCCAGGTTACGCGAATCAGCGGCCTGCTTGTCTACAAGGGCGACATCGAGGGCTGGTACGGCGAAAATGCCGGACCCTGCGCCGTCCTTCGCTCCGGGGGAATAGACGTGATCATTACCGCGAAGAGGAGCGCCCTCACAAAGCCCCGGATTTTCGAGGGCCTCGGCCTCAAGCTCGATGACTACCGTTTTGTTGTCGTCAAGCTGGGCTACCTCTTTCCTGACCTTGCCAAGGTGGCCAAGCACAGCTTCCTCGCCCTCACCAGGGGAGGAAGCACCGAGCGCCTCCAGGACATGGGCATGCGGCACATCCGCCGCCCCATGTTTCCCCTGGACGATGGATTCGAACCCAGTTTCGAGTAGGCAAAGCCTGTGCCGCAGTTTCTCAGGCGGGGAACCAGACACAGCGAAAATCAGAGCCTCCCGACGCGTATCCCGGCTCCGAGGTTTGGCATGCCTGGACCTGGATACTCCTTGCCGAAGGGCAGGATCATGGGCTCTTCGAAGGGCCTGAATGGAACCATGGCGGCGATTTCGTCGAGCCTCGACAGGACCTCTGTGGGTAGTGGCCCCTCGAGCCCGGCCGAAAGGCTCTCCTCGAGCTGCGATGCGGTCCTGGCTCCGATGAGGACAGAGGAAATGTCCAGGTTTCCCAGCACCATCCGCAAGGCGATTTCGCGTATGCCAAGACCCGTCTCGTCGAGCAGTGAATAGAAGGCCAGAAGCTGGGCCTGGCGTGGGCGGGAAAGCCACATCGGTCGCTGACGAACGACCTCGTCATGGCGCCGAGCCAGGCCTCCCTGTCCATAAACTGAGCCGACAAGCACAGCCATGCCGCGGGCCTTGGCTGCCGGAAGGAGTTCATCGGCGGCCTCACGATAGAGGGCATTATAATTGAACGCGGTAAGGACAGAGTCGAAGAGGCCTCCCGACACCTGATGGGCAAGTTCAGAGACCGTGGTTCCGCCGAGGCCAATGGCACGAACAAGCCCATCCGCCTTCAGCTTCTGAATGAAGTCCAGGGCTGGGCCAGCGGGGCTTCGCCGGTCGGTCCACCAGTCATAGATCCCGGGACGATCTGGTTCGTGTATCGACAGGATATCGATGCTGTCCCGACCGAGGAGGCGACGGCTCTCGTCAAAGGACCGTGATAGGCCCTTCACGTCACGGGGATCGAAGGGCTTGGGGCGTCCTCCGAGTTTCGTGGAGACAAGGAGTGCGTCCGACTTCCGGCCGAGGGCGCGAAAGGCTTTTCCGAGGATTTCCTCACTGTCACCATAGGCCGGGGCAGTGTCGATCAGGGTGATACCCCTGTCTATGGCGCATTCGAGCATGCGGATTGTCTCATCGATCCCCTCGCCCAAGGTCGAGGTATACAGCCCACCAAGGGCAATCTCGCTCGTCCTGAGCCCTGTCTTTCCCAAGGAACGCTGCAACATCGCCGTACCTCCATAGCTGAATGAAAACGGACTATCCATACTGGTGGCTCCGGCGCCCCAGATCCAAGAAAAAGCCCCGGCCAGTTTCCCGGCCGGGGCCATACTATCACAGCAGGGTTACTTCAGCTTTGTCGCCAGTGCGGTGAAGCCCTTGCGCCTTGCGATGTCGGCCGCAGTTTCGCCGAAGATGTTACGCATTGTCTTGTCTGCGCCGAGGGAGAGGAGCTTGTCCACTCCCTCGTCGTTGCCTGCGAGGGCCGCGTAGATGAGGAGGGTATTGCCGAGTGGGTCGACGCTTTTCAGCCGGGCTGCCGGTGAGACAGTGCTCGTGATGGCTGTGGCGACTGGGTTGGACAGGAGGGCGACGAGGGTCGCCTGGCCCCTGGAAAGTGCGAGGCTGGCCGGGGTCTCGCCGTCGGAGGCACGGACAAAGAGGTCGGCTCCGGCAGTAGCCAGGAGAGTGATGATCGGGAGGTTGCCTGCCTTGATGGCAGCGTGGAGGGCCGTGGTCGAGCCTACGTCGCGGATGTCGATGACCGCGCCACGGATGATGGCCCGTTCGACCGCTTCGGCACCGGCTCCCTTTTCGACGAGGATGCGAAGGGGACTGAATCCATCTGAGTCCTTGCGGTTGACAGTTGCCGGCGTGAGGATGATGTCGAGGAAGGCGAGGCCCTGCAAGGCTGCGGCCTGGACGGGATTCCTGCCTGTCGCATCGTTCGCCAGGATATCCGAGCCGACGGCAACGAGGGCCTTGGCCGACTCCGGGTCGCCGGTTTCGACGGCGAGGAGAAGGGGTGTCTTTCCGTCGAGGTTGCGGCTTTCCGGATCGGCACCGGCGGTGATGAGCTTGATCGCGAGATCGGGGCGGCCCGAACGGGCGGCTATGGCAAGGGGGCTGTCGCCGTGGTTGTCGCGGGTCTCAAGGGGGACCTTGCGCGACAGCAGCACTGCGATGCCGTCGGCGTCCTTCTTGCGCACGGCGTGGTGCATCGCGGCCTCCCCCGAGAAGTTGCGGGCGGCGATGTCTGCACCCCCGTCGAGGAGGAGGATGAGGCTTTTCCGGGAGCTCCACAGCACGGCGGCGTGAAGGGCTGTGTCGCCCATCGTGTCGCGGGCGGTGATGGAGACGCCCATCGCAAGAAGGGCCTTGGTGGAGTCTGCAGCGTCTGCCTCGACGGCCACTGCGAGCGCGGTCTTCCCGTCTGAGTTGCGCGCATCGAGCTCGACGCCCTTTTCCCCGAGGAAGCCCATGGTCGCGGCGAGGTTCCGGCGTGCGGCGTGGTGCAGGATGGTGTCGCCGTTCTTGTCGCGCGAGGCAATGACAGAGGTGTTGAAGAGCCACTCGAGGGGGCCGCCTGCAGCCGAGAGCCCGAGCGAGATGGGTGTCTCGCCCTTGGAGTTCTGGACAAAGACATCGGACTTGGCTACGAGGAGGGCCTCTCCCTGTGGCCGCTGCCCGAGGCGGATGGCCATGTGGAGGGCAGTATCACCGACATTGTTGCGCGCGTTGACTTCTCCACCCTTGGCCACGATGAGGGAGATCGCCGGCTGGGACGCTTTCAAGGCAATTGCGATGGACAGGGGGGTATTGCCAAGATTGTCGCGGATGTTGACGTTCTGCGGGGTCAGGAGTGCGTTCAGCGTGTCGGTCCTGTCCACGCCGCCGCCGGTCGAGGCCGCTGCGGTGAGGGATTCCGTCGAGGCCCGCGTGATGGCGATGGAGAGGGCACTCTCGCTCCTGAGGTTGGCGGCGAAGATGTCCGCCTCCTCAGCGAGGAGGAGGGGTATGTAGCCGTGCCGCATCGAACGCGCGGCGATGATCAGGGGGAGGTCCCCCTCTGCGTTGGCGGTGTTCACGATAGCGGGAGCTGCCGTGATGAGCTCTCCGATGAGGGCTTCCTCGTATCCCAGCTGTATGCCGAGATGCAATACGGTGTTTCCGTTCTTGTCCTTGAGGGAGGGATCGGCCCCCTTCGCCAGGAGGAGTTCGATCATGCGCTTGCGATCGCTGTCGGGAGAGATGTGGAGCGGCGTGTTGTCCACGCTGTCCCGGGCGTTCGGGTCCGCCTTGTGGGCCAGGAGGAGTGTTGCCCCGTCGATCCAACCGGCACGGACTGCTTCATGGAGGGGTGCCGAACCGGAGCTGTTGCGCGCGTTGGGATTGGCCCCACGCGTGAGGAGGAAGTCCGTGAGCCCGAGCTGCCTGCGCTCGACTGACATGTGGAGGGGTGTCTTTCCCTCCTCGAAGCGTATCGAGGAGTAGTCCACGGCACGGACAGTCTGGGCAAACCAGGAAAAATCGGAAAGCTGGGGATTTGCGCCTTTCAGGATGAGGGTTTCGGCGATGCGCGCTGCCTCGGTGCGGTCTGGATGGAGGAGGGCGAAATCGAGGGCGTTGCGGCCCGAAGCATCCCTGGCCAGGGCATCTGCGCCGACCGCGAGGAGGGTCTTGACTCCCGTTTCGGAGAGCTTGTCCGCTGCTATCATGAGGGCCGTCGAACCCTCGGCGCCCTTGGAGTTGACATTGGCAGCAGTGAAGACAGCCTGGATGATGGCATCGCCCTTGGAGAGCGCTGCCTCGACGAGGGTCGTATTGGACGCATCCTTGGAGAAGAGGTTGTTGTCTTTCTGGGCGAGTAGCGTGGCGCACTCGACCTTGCCTTCCTCCACCGCGAGGCGGAGCGGACTTCGCTGCTGACGGTCGAGCGAGTCGGTTTTAGCCTGCATCGACAAAAGGAGGGTTATTATGGCAGGAGCATCCTGCTCGACGGCGTTGTGGAGGGGGAAGTTGCCGTTCGAGTCCGCCTTATCAACGGCTGCCCTGTTCGAAAAGAATTTGTTGATCGAGCCGAGATCCTTCGAACCTATCATGCTTGCAAGGTCCGGAGGCGCGGCTTCGACCGGAGCCGCAGTCGGCGCTGCCGCGACCGGGGTCGGCGCTGGCGGAGGGGTGGCACAGGCCGTCAGTGTGAGCGCTGCAACCAACAGAGCGATGATTCCCAGGCCTGTCAGGGCGCGGATCGGACTTGCCATGTTCATCGGAGGTCTCCTTATGTACATTTTCGGGTGATCGGAGGAGGGAATCGACAGGAATATCGCGGGAAAGGCAACTCCTAGGACAGGGCCTCCACCACAAGCCCGTCCCAGGCAGGTCTGGCGCCGACGTCGCTGCCTAGGGTCTCGCAGCGCTCTTCTATCCAGGCGTGCGGGTGGTCGTGCGTCATGTGGATGAGCCAGGTCTCCTGCACCCCGACCGCGCGCGCGACGCCGATGGCCCCGGCGATGGACTGGTGGGTCGGATGCGGCCTGTCGCGGAGGGCATCGATGGCCAGGATGCGCGTGCCGCCAAGCTTTGCCATCGTCGCTGGGGGTATATCGGAGCAATCCGGGAGCCAGGCGAAATCGCCGAAGCGATACCCGAGGATCGGAAGGAGGCCGTGGAGCACGGGCAGGGGCGTCACCGAAATAGTACCAATGCTGAATGTCGAGGCCGGGGCCTCGCGGAGCTCCATCCTCGGCTTGCCGCCACCCGCCTGGACTCCCTCCAGGAATGCGTAGGCAAAGCGTTCGGCGACCTCGGCGAGGGTGGGCGCGTTGCCGTAGACAGGGAGGCGCCGTTCCCAGGCGAGGGGTCTGATGTCGTCGAGGCCGTGGACGTGGTCGGCGTGCGCGTGCGTGAGGAGGATGGCGTCGAGGTGGTCGATGCCGGCTGCGAGCGCCTGGAGCCGGAACTCGGGGCCTGTGTCCACAACGATCATCGTCGGGCCGTTTTCCACGAGGAGGGAGGTCCTCCACCTCCGGTCCCTGGGGTCGGAAGAAAGGCATACGGGGCAGCGGCACCCTATCACCGGGACACCGTGGCTTGTACCAGTGCCAAGGAAAGCAAGACGCATCGTGGCTGCTTCCCTCAGTCCTCTGCTCCACCTGGTCCAGGAGCCTCGAAATCGCGGGAAGCCTTCACCCGTACCAGATGCACCATCTGACCAGCAGTCCTCGCGCTGAGGGCGATGAGGCTTGTCTCGGCCGCGCTTTCGAAGACATCCACAGTGAAGGCGCCGCCAGAGTCGAACCAGGGCAGGAGCACTGCGACATGATAATGGTGCCTGAGGCCACGCTTGTCCTGTTCGCTCAGGGATGCGAGGTAGAAGTAGCCCGGCTCGTGGATTGCCTGCCACCAGAGCAGGGCGGCGAGACCCTCGGTCGGGAAGCCGGCGTCCTGTGCATAGTCGGGAAACTCGAGGTACTCGCGACCGCCGTTCACGGCAGAACGCGAGGGCGCAATGAGCGAGAAGGGGGCTTCACGGAGGTCAGACCCCAGGATGGACTGTTGCCTTGGGGACTCGAGGGCCGCACGTGCCGCGAAGGCGAGGTTCCTCGTCCAATCAAGGCCGAAATAGGGGTCAAGGGCCTCCTCATAGCGCTCGACCACGGAGGATTTCCTGGTTTCCTCGAGCCGCTGGGAGAGTTCCGTGGCACCGACAAATGCTCCTGTTTCCGGCCTGATGAGGCCGTCGATAACCCACTGGGCGAAGCCCGAGCAGTTGAGTCCTGCCGTCTTTGCCGGCTGGGGGAGCCCCGTGGCTATGTAGACCGGTCGGCCTTCCTCGTCGAGCCCCCCGTCGTCAGCGTAGCGCAGGGATGAAAGTCCCGCGCGGATTTTTCCGGCGAGGATGGCGACGTCCGCGTACTGGGCCGGGTCCGGTTCGAGGAGGGACCAGTCTACCGTAGCGCGGGTGGCTTCGATGATCGCAGAGGTTTTGATTGTAAGGCAGGTCTTCCAGTCGAAGGGGAGGGGAACGCCCTCCCTGAGCACGCCGCCGTAGATCACGAGATCGAGGTAGACCCTGCCTGAATCTGGATAGACCCTGATGAAGGTCCCAGGATCACTCTTGAGGAAGAGCTTGATCTGGAGGATGGCGCCGCTCGTGCTGTCCTTCTTGGCAACCCAGGAACCCTGGGAATAGAGGGGCCATGTGCCTTCGCGGCGCGCGGAATAGACAAGGTACAGCGAGGGGCCGGAGCGGATGGACTGCCGCTGCCACGTGCCCCAGGGATTCTCAAATCGGCCCCTTGCCAGCGTTTGGGCTGCCGCGGGTGAGGCTGAGATGAATGTCTCGAGGTCTCGCTGGCGGAGGTCGGAGTTCTCCGGTATGGAGCCCAGGGGATGGTCGCCGGGCAGGGCGATCGGCGACTGGGTCGCCGCGAAGGTTGGCCCGCCGTTGCAGATGAGGAGGAAGAGGAGGGCAGGCAGAAGCGCCTGCCACCTCCGCCCTGGGGTGGTTCTGGTCATGACTCTCCGATTATCGGCGCGATCAGGGACTTCGGAAATAAGGCTTTCATGCCGAAATTCAATATGGGGGTTCCCATGCTTTCAGTGGACCCTCCGTGGACCTTCTGTCTGGTCCGCTTGCCTTCGCGGACCCGGTGGGGCGCCTATCACGTATTCCAGAGGTATCCATGGCCTTGCGGCGACTACTCCTTCTGGCAGCCTACGGCGCCTTTGCGATTTTTTTTGCCCCGGCTTATGGAGACTCCGACGATCCCCGGATTTGGGGAGCGAACGACCGGGCCCTGATCGGATCGAGGCTGCCTCTCCTTCCCGAGCTTCCACCTCCACCCCCGCCTGCCGCCGTAGGCTCCCAGACTTCAGCCCCCGAAGCAGTCCCGCCCTCGACACGGCAGCCCCCGGCAGCCCAGAATCCAGACTCCTCCCATGATGCACCGACCGACTTCGCGCCACTTTCCCCTCCCGGAGATATCGACATTGGCCTCGCCGGCCATCGCGTCCTGGCCTTTTACGGCAAGCCCGGTGCCCGGAGCATGGGCATCCTCGGGGAGTATCCCAAGGAGGAACTGGCCAGGCTCCTGTTCGGCTATGCGCGCATGTATTCCGATGCGGAGAACGGCACAGGCATCATACCGGCCTTTTACATCATCTACGGCGCATGCTGGCCAGGCGGCGAGATCGGCTACCTCCGGGATTCAGTAGTACGTGAATGGGTTGACTATGCAGCCAGCCAGGGCATCATCGTCTTTCTCGACCACCAGATCGGCAAATTCGGTGTCGACCAGGCCATGGCACGGCTCCTTCCCTGGCTTTCCTCACCCAACGTCCATCTCGCGCTGGATCCGGAGTGGCGCACGACCGAACCGATGCGCACTATTGGTTCCATCAGCGCCGAGGAGCTCAACCATGCCCAGTCCCTGATGGCAGGATGGCTCTCGAGCCATGAACTGACGGATGAGCGCCTCCTCGTCGTCCACCAGTTCACGTCAAAGATGATAAGCGGCCGGGATCGCGTCAGGTCTGACTATGCGGGTGTCCGTCTCATCCACACCGCTGACGGCTTTGGCAATCCTGACCTGAAACGCAACAGCTATGCCTGGAACGCGAAGGCCTACAACATGCCCCACAAGGGCTTCAAGCTCTTTTTCAAGACCTGGGTTCGAGGCGCCGGCTATGACGAGCCCCTCCTGACCCCCACCGAGGTCCTCGCCCTCAATCCTGTCCCGGACCTCATCATCTACCAGTAGGCGAAGCCCCGTGTTCCAAAGGAGAGCCCTCACCTGCCGGCAGCTCATTTGACCTAGGCACCACGGGGCACTATAATTGTTCAATCGATGGTTCAACGTGGGTTTCCGGGCTGCGCTGGAAAGTGGCTCCCGAAGGCCCGGGGTCATAAGCATTGTCACTCATGGCCTCAATCGAAGTCAGGCAGAGGGAGATACACGATGAATGAGCAATCCAGCCAAACTGCAAAAAAGACCCTCAAGCTTGGAACCAAGATAGTAGTCATGACGCTGGCGGCGGTCGTTCTTGCAGTCACGGCGGGCCTTGTCGTCCAGCGGGGCGTCATAAGGAACCAGGGCATCTCAATGACTCTGGCTACCATGCGGGCGGCCATCCTCGAAGCCGAGAGCACGAGGGCCTCCATCTCGGCCCTCAACAGCCAGGGGGCCTTCGACCAGAAAAAGCTCGAGGAGGACTTCAAGCGGAGCGGCGACCTCCGTTCCTCCGCCCTTTACAAGACCGTGCCTGTTGTCGCCGCCTGGACCGCCATCCAGAAAGTGGCCGAGCAGGAGGGCTATGAGTTCCGCATACCCAAGCATCAGGCACGCAACGCCAAGAATCTTCCCACAGCTGCCGAGGAACTCTTCCTGGCGGAGCTTGAGAAAGGCAAACGCGCGGACTATTTCGTTGCCGACGAGGCCAGCGACACCATCCTCTACGCCAGGCCCATCGTCCTTACCGAGGACTGCATGTCCTGCCATGGGGATCCGCGCACGAGCCCGACCGGCGACGGCAAGGACAAGATCGGTTTCACCATGGAGGACTGGAAGGCGGGGGAAGTCCATGGGGCCTTCGTCCTCAAGACCAGCTTCGCCCGCCTCAATGCCGTGATATCTGCGGGCATGTTCCAGACCATCGGATGGGTCGTGCCGCTGGCCATACTCATAGCAATTGTGTTCTTTTTCTTCATTCGGCGCTCCATCGCCGCCCCCATCGGCGAAAGCGTCAAGATGACCGTGCTGCTCGCCGGGGGCGATTTTTCGAGGGAAGTTCCAGCCGGACTCCTCGATCGCGGTGACGAGCTCGGGGAGCTTGGACGCGGTTTCCAGGGGATGATCGTGAATACACGCAAGCTGCTCGAGGATGTCGCAGGAGGCGTGAAGACCCTTGTTGGCTCGGCTGCGAGCCTGTCGGAAGTCTCTGAAACCACTGCAGAATCGGTACACTCCGTTTCCGAAAAGACCCAGACGGTCGCGGTTGCGGCCGAAGAGGCAAGCGCCAACACCCAGTCTGTCGCTGCCAGCATGGAAGAGGCTGCGACAAATCTCTCCTCCGTGGCAGCGGCCACCGAACAGATGAGTTCCACCGTGGCCGAGATCGCCGGCAATTCCGACCGTGCCCGGAAGATCAGCGAGGAATCCACTTCCCAGGTGCGCTCCATAACCGAACTCATGCAGCAGCTTGGAAAAGCCGCAAAGGAAATAGGGAAAGTCACCCAGACCATCACCGATATCTCCTCGCAGACCAACCTCCTCGCGCTCAACGCCACCATCGAGGCAGCCCGCGCTGGGGCCGCCGGCAAGGGCTTTACCGTAGTCGCCAACGAGATCAAGGAACTGGCCCGCCAGACTGCGGCTGCCACCGAGGACATCAAGCTCAAGATCGCCGGTGTACAGGACTCAGCCGATCATGTCATCGGCGATATCCACAAGGTCGCCGATGTGATCAAGGATGTCGGTGACATTGTCGCGAGCATAGCTGCTTCGATCGAGGAGCAGGCCTCTGTCACGAGGGATGTGGCCGAGAACATCGCCCAGGCTTCCCTGGGGGTACGCGACGCCAACGAACGCGTCGCCCAGACGGCGAGTGTCTCGGCCTCGATCGCCCGCGACATGGCTGGCATCAACAACTCCATGGGAATCATTGGAGAGGGAGGCGAGAGGGTCCGCACGAGCACGGATGAACTCGGCACGCTCGCGGAGCAGCTCGAGTCGACGGTTGGCAAATTCAAGACCTGATCGAAGAAGCGCTGGAAGCGCGGTTTGCGCTCTGACCCTCCCTGCCGAATTCAGACGGGGAGGGGGATGCGTTCCGAACCGCTGCCGACGAAGTGCTTGATGCGCCGGGGCTGGCGATCCGGTCCATGTCTACCTGCGATCGCGTAATCTGCCTCACGTCCCCTTCCGCTCCGTGATGAAGGCCAGGACCGCATCCTTGATCTGCTCCCGCACCCTGCGCACCGCTTCCATGATCTCCAGGTCGCTGCCCCTCATGGCCGAGGGATCATCGAAGGGCCAGTGGAGCTTCTCGGATAGCCCGGGAAAGATCGGACAACGCTCGGCGGCCTCCCTCGAACAGACAGTGACGACAACCTGGAATACCCTCTTCGCCTCGAAGAGGTCGAAGACGCTCGTGGTGGGGTTGTGGGAGATGTCGATGCCGACCTCCGCCATCGCGCGGACGACGTAGGGATTCAGCTTCCCCGGCTCGAGCCCCGCGCTTTCGACCTCGAAACGGCCTTCCCCGAATTCCTTCAGGAAGGCTTCGGCCATCTGGCTGCGGGCGGAATTATGGACGCAGAGGAAGAGGACCCGGGTCATGGCTGTACCTGTTTCCTGAAGGCCGGGTCCAGCCGTCCAGCCACCCCTACGAGGCCGATCATCACCGGTACCTCGATGAGGGGGCCGATGACCGCAGCGAAGGCCTGACCCGAGCCGAGGCCGAAGACCGCGACAGCTACCGCGATCGCGAGCTCGAAGTTGTTGCTCGCTGCCGTGAATGCCAGCGTGACCGTCCTGGCGTGGCTGCCGCCGATGGCCCGGCCCATCGCGAAGCTGATGAGGAACATCACGACGAAATAGATGAACAGTGGTATCGCGATCCTGACTACGTCCAGGGGGAGGGCGAGGATCCTCTCCCCCTTCAGGCTGAACATCACGAGGATCGTGAACAGCAGTGCCACGAGGGTCATCGGGGAAATCCTCGGTATGAAGGAGGAGCGGTACCAGCTTTCTCCCTTGAGCCTGCGGAGGAGAAACCATGACAGGATGCCGGCCAGGAAGGGCAGGCCGAGGTAGATGCCGACGCTTTTCGCGATGGCTCCAATGCTTACGTTTACCGCGCTCCCGGCCAGGCCGAAGAGGGGAGGGACCAGTGTCACGAAGACCCAGGCGTATATTGAATAGAAAAGGACCTTGAAGACCGAGTTGAAGGCAACG
>JBMOIK010000091.1:0-12438 GCA_049317365.1 Rectinemataceae bacterium
CTCCACCTCCACCTCAACCTACACCTCCACCTCCACCTCCACCTCCACTTCCAGGGGCGCGCTGAGACGGCTCCCCTTCAGACACCGGCCCGATGTGCCGATCATCGTGTGTGGGGAAGACCGACCTGCCTGCAGGTCGGACGCTGACCCGGGAAGGTCACCGTGACGATAGCCGCCATTGGCTCGCGAGAAGACACGAAACAGCTCGTTCCCATCCTCAGGGTCCTCAAGGACCTGGGTATTCCCGCCTATGCGCTATCCTTCACCGAAGACTGGATCAGGCTCGAACGGAAGAAGATCCAGGGCTATGTTGAGGCGGCAGATCATTACATCATTGTCTTGGATGCCCATAGCCTGTCCTCTACCTGGTTCGGCTTTGCGGTCGGCAGCGCGGCCGCACTGATTCACGGTTGCTCCCTCTTCAGGGTCGATCCTTCATGGGAGCCTCCCCCCTACCTCCGCAGCTTCCCGGTTTTCGAGGATCTCGATGAACTGCGGGCCTTCTTCACGGTGAAGCACGAGGAGTGGGGGATGGAAGATGCACGGCTCGCCTCCCGTGCCGCCCTCCTCGAACTCGGTATCTCCTACCATGCCGACGCCCTTTCCAGCAGCGTTGCCGAAGGTGACATCCACGCGGTTGACCTTTTCCTCGAATCGGGTTTCAACTCCAACTCGCGCGACAAGCACGGTGTGCCCCTGATTTGCCTCGCTACACGCCACCGTCGCCTGGGCGTGGTCAAGCTCCTCCTCGAGCGGGGTGCGACGATCAATGAGCGCAGCGAGGACCGCGGCTACACTTCTCTCATGGAGGCGGCCAAGTCTGGACCAGCAGAACACGTGGCCTTCTTTCTCGCCAAGGGATCCGATCCCAACATCGAGAGCAAGGACGGACAAACTGCCCTCGTCATCGCCGTGGGTCGCCAGGACCTCGAGAGCTGCCGCCTTCTCCTCGAACACGGGGCCGATCCTGACCGGGCCGACAAACTCGGCATGTCCGCCAGGACCTACGCCAGGCTCTTCAAGCTGGCAGCCTTCAAGGAATTGTTCGACTCCTATCCGCCCATCGAACCGGAATGAGCCCTGCGGGCCGGCGCTCGGCCGCGCCCTAGGCCCTCGTCACCCTGCCCCGCGCGAGCGAGGAGAATACGCCAAAGACGCAGAGGATAGCCGAAATGACGAAGGCGAGGTGGAAGGCCGACATGAAGGGCTGGATAGTTTCCGATCCGATGGCCTTGTTTCCCAGGAAGAGGGAAAACAGTACCAAGGCTATGCCCATGGATGCTGACATTCCGACCACCCTCATCGTGGAGAGGGTAGCACTGGCAACGCTGAGATGCCGGTGTTCCACTGCCCCCATCACTGCATTGGTGTTCGGTGACGAGAAGAGGGCAAAACCGAGGCCAAGGCTGACGAGGGCAGCCACGATCAGTTGCAGTGGGGAACCCACGCCGATAGAGGCCAGCACCCCCAGGCCCAGCGCGGTAAGCAGCATGCCGGCCGAGGCCAGGAAACGAGGCTCCACACGGTCCGACAGCCTCCCGGTGAGTGGGGAAAAAATGGCCATGAGCAGGGGCTGCACCATCATCACGAGGCCTGCCTCCTGTGGCGGCATGCCGCGCACCACCTCGAGGTAGAGGCTGAGGAAAAAGCCGACCGAAAAGGTGGCCCCGTAGCTGAACAAGGCGGCGAGGTTGGAGAGGGCAAAGACCCGGTTGCCCTTGAATATGCCCAGGTCGAGAAGTGGATGTTTATGCGCACGTTCCCAGTATGCGAAGGCGACCAGGGCGGCGATACCGGCGACGAGGAGTACGATTCCTCGAACTCCTGGCAGGGCAGAAAAACCGATAAGGAGGGCCGAGAGGCCGAGGGCGTAGATGACCGTGCCCTGCCAGTCGATGGGCTCTCCCTTGGCGATCTGCCATTCACCCTTGAGAAAGAGGCCGACGAGAACGAGGACAAGGACGGCAAGGACTCCGTGGACCAGGAAGAGTCCCCGCCAGCCAAGATAGGCAGTGAGGAAGCCGCCCAGGAAGGGTCCGGCCGACAAGCCCAGATAGGTCGCCGAGACGATGATACCCAGGACGCGGCCCCGCTGTTCGGGGGGATAGACCGCGACGACAAGGGTCGAGGCTGTCGGGGCTATCATCGAGGCACCGAGGCCGGAGAAGGCGCGCATCGCGATGAGGAAGGCCCCACCTGGGGCAATGCTCGACAGGATGGCACCAATTGCATTGATCGCCATGCCCAGGGCGTAGAGCTTCTTCCGCCCGAAGATGTCCCCGAGGCGGCCCATCGGCAGGAGGAAGGCTGCCGAGCCCAGCACGAAGGCAGTGGTCACCCAGTTGAGTTCAAGTCCTCCGAGCCCCAGGGCCTTGCCCAGGGGTGGCAGGGCTACATTGACCGAGGAGTTGGCGAAGCTGCCCATGAAGGCGCCCAGTGTGGCTATCAGAAGTACCATTGCAGGAGTTACCTGCTTTGTGCCGGTCGTGGTCGTGTTGGACATGTTCCTTCCTCGATGGTTGAAAGCCTACCCCAAGTGGCCTCCCCCTGTCGTCCATGTGACATGGTTGGGCCCGGACGCTGACGATCAGCGGCAATCCATGCGACAAACGCTGACCGTCCGCGCTAGCAGTGAGACTGCGCGCTAGCCTGGTGGCAGTCCCCAGACCCAAGGAGCTCTCCCATGGCCAAGGCCAGAGACACGGAAATTCTCATTGTCAAGGAAGGAGCCTTGGAGATGGTGCCGGGAGTCTTCCGGAGCCTTTGGCCGAAGGGCTGGCGGCCCCTCGTCATTGCCGACCGCAACACCTGGGCGGTAGCCGGGCCTGCCCTCCAGGCCGGGCTCGAAGCCGAGGGGCTGCACATGGTCGAGTCCTTCCTGCTTCCCGGACAGCCGACAGCCCTGGGTGAGGCAGAGGTCTATGCCGACGACCGTTCCGTGGCGCGGGTCCGGGCCCTCCTCGAGGGCAATGACCTGATAGGCATCGCCTTGGGGTCGGGGACAATCAACGATGTCGTCAAGCGGGCTTCCTTCGAATGCGGCAAGCGCTATCTCTCAATTCCCACGGCGCCTTCGGTAGACGGTTATACCTCTTTCGGGGCTTCGATCACGGTGGGAGGCTTCAAACGAACCCTTCCCTGTCCTGCGCCAATCGCCGTGGTCGCGGACAGCGCCATCCTCCGCGAGGCACCCTATCCGATGATCGCCTCCGGCTACGGTGACCTGGCAGCCAAAGTCACCGCTGGAGCCGATTGGCTCATCGCTGATGCCCTCGGCGTGCAGGCCGTCGACAGGGAAGTCTGGTCCATGGTCCAGGACAGGCTCAGGGAAGAACTTGCCGCTCCGGCCAAGGTCGCCTCCCGGGATGCGGTGGCTGTGGAAGGAGTATTTTCAGGCCTCATCGCCACGGGCCTGGCCATGCAACAGCTCCAGGATTCCCGTCCTGCCAGCGGTGCGGACCACCTCTTCAGCCATGCCTGGGAGATGGAAAAGCTCGCCGCTGGCCGCCCGCATGCCTCCCACGGCTTCATGGTGGCCCTTGGCAGCCTGGTCAGCACCGCAATTATGACTGAGATGCTCAAGCTGGAGGCCAGGGACCTGAGAGGGTTCTTTGAGGGAGCGCCCGGGCTGGCCTGGGAGGGGAGGGAGGCCCAGCTCAGCTCCTTCCTGGGCAGGAGGAAGGGACTGCAGGAGAGCCTCGCGATATGCCATCAGAAGCATCTCGATGTCCCTGCCCTGGCGGAAAGGCGCGCTGCCATCCTGGACGGCTGGGACCGCGTGCGCACTGCCGTCGAGCGGCAGATCCTTCCCTTCGCCTTACTCAGGTCCATGTTTCAGACCGTAGGAGCGCCGGTCGAGGCAGCTGACATCGATCTGACCCTGGAGGAGTTCAGGCGCGGGATCCACCTTGCGCAGCTGATCCGTACCCGTTACACGGTCCTCGACTACCTCTACGAGATCGGAGCCCTCGATTCGGTTTGCGCAACAATTCTGGATGGGCGGACGTATTTCAGAGGCTTCGCATAGCTATTTGGCCGACCGCTACGCCCGCTTATTTTGCTTTACAATATCCTGAAAGGAACCTAGCCTCGCTATGAGCTGGGAGGCTCGCAAAACAGATGGATCTGAACCAGAAAACACAGAAGGACATCGGGGAAGTCCCCGCGGGCCTGGGCAGCGTAGAGGCCGCCGGCCCTACTGGGGGATCCTCCCTCCAGTCCTCCGATCTTCCCAGGTACATCGATCACACGCTCCTGAAGCCCGAGGCGACTTCGGACCAGGTGGACGCGCTCTGCGACGAGGCAGCAAGGCACCACTTCCACTCGGTCTGCGTCAACTCGAGCTGGGTCGGGCACTGCGCCGGGAGGCTCGATGGCACAGGGGTGAAAGTCTGCTCCGTCGTCGGCTTTCCCCTCGGAGCCATGGACTCCAAGGCCAAGGCCTTCGAGGCAAGTGCCGCCATCGCGAACGGCGCCTCCGAGATCGACATGGTCATCAATGTCGGCGCCTTGAAGTCCAAGGATTACAAGGCTGTCCGGGAGGACATTCTCTCCGTAAGGAACGCCTGCAGCAAAGGCATAGTGTTGAAAGTCATAATTGAAACATGTCTGCTCAGCGACGAGGAGAAAGTCCTTGTCTGCCAGATGGCCCGGGACGTCGGCGCAGACTTCGTGAAGACCTCGACGGGCTTCAATAAGAGCGGAGCCACGGTGGCAGACATCGTCCTCATGCGGCAGACCGTGGGACCGAAGATGGGTGTAAAAGCCTCGGGCGGCGTCCGGAGCTTCGAGGACGCGGTGCAGATGATCGAGGCCGGAGCGACGAGGCTCGGAACCAGTTCTGGCGTCCTGATCATCAGCGGCCAGAAAAGTTCGTCGAATTACTGACAATTATATGCATCAAAGTGCCCACCAGGGTATGGCAGTGATCCTTTCGTTCAATTCCAGGACGTAGGGGCAGCGGGAAACGATATTGCCCCGGGTACAGCGGCTTGAATGTCCGGTGACAAAGGCCTTGAGATGCCGTGCGTCCTTCAGGCTGGGATTCTCGCTCCATTTAACTTCAATTGGGATGATCTCGCCCTCCTTCTCGATTATGAAATCAACCTCCGCACCATCGCTCGTCCTGAAATAGGAGAGGCTGCCGAGGGCGCCGTGACTGCCGCGAGGTTGACGATCCCGCCCGCATCGCCAGCCGCGAACTTGAGGAAGCGGAGGAAATGGCCCCAATCCCTGACAATTGTCTCGCGTCGCACTTCTTCTTCCAGATAAGCGGTTGCATATGTCTCCAGGACCTCCGCCTTGTCCTGATCGTCGGCAAGCAAGGCTATTCCGGGCAAATCGCCGAAGATGAGCCGGCTTTCAATTCTCCGGCGCGGGAAGCGATGCAGCGGTTGAGATTCTGTCGCCCCGAGAGCCACGAGAGTAGCGATTCCAGTCCCAGGAAGGTAGGCGTCTGCCTCATATTCCCCCTGATTGCAGAGATCCCAGATACTAGGCTAAGGCATCGCGTCAAATTAACTTGACCGTAAATGCAATTAAGAATACAATATCTCATGAGCGATTCGGTGAGCGTGAAGCAGATTGCCTCCAAGTACAGTGCGCTTGCGCCACTGATGGACGAGCGGATGCGACGGCAGTGGGCCGCAGCCGAAGTGAAGGCTTTGGGACGTGGCGGTCTCCAGACGGTCAGCTCGGCAACCCGGATGTCCCCCACTACGATCCGCAAAGGGATGGGCGAGCTTGCTGCTCGTGAAAAGAATCCTGGCGAAGAGCCCACAACGCGATTGCGCAGACCTGGCGGGGGGCGGAAGCGAGCGAGTGAGAATGATCCGGAACTTACGAAAAAGCTCAAATGCCTTGTTGATCCCACGACTCGTGGAGATCCTATGTCTCCCTTGTTGTGGACCTGCCTGAGCACAACCAACCTGGCCGATGCGCTAACCGGGCAGGGACATGCTGTCAGCCCTCGAACAGTCGGACGGCTCCTGAATGAGGATGGATACAGCCTTCAGAGCAACCGGAAGACCAAGGAAGGGACCGCGCATCCCGATCGCAACGCCCAGTTCGAGTTCATCAATGCCAAGGTCAAGAAGTTCCAGCGCGGCGGACAGCCTGTCATCTCCGTCGACACGAAAAAGAAGGAATTGATTGGCGAATTCCGCAATGGGGGAAAGGAATGGCGTCCCAAGGGTGAGCCGGAATCAGTCCTGGTGCATGACTTCATCGACAAGAAACTGGGCAAGGTCATCCCCTACGGGGTCTTCGACATCGGCGAGAACAAGGGCTGGGTCAGCGTCGGCATCGATCATGACACCGCCCACTTCGCCGGCGAAGCCATCCATCGCTGGTGGAAGAAGATGGGGATCAAGCGATACCGAGGAGCTAAGGCATTGCTGATCACGGCCGATGGCGGCGGAAGCAACGGCAGCAGGTGCCGACTCTGGAAGGTCGCGCTCCAGGAGTTGGCCAACAAGCTCGGGATGCCCGTGCACCTGTGCCACTTCCCCCCGGGAACCAGCAAGTGGAACAAGATCGAGCACCGGATGTTCAGCCACATCACCCAGAACTGGCGAGGCAGGCCCCTTGTCAGCCACGAGGTCATTGTTCAGCTGATCGCGAACACCACGACATCGGATGGACTGGTGATCCGGGCTGAATTGGACACGGGATCATATCCGACGGGACTCACGGTCACCGATGAGGAACTGGCCGCCTTGAACATCACGCGTGCCAAGTTCCATGGCGACTGGAACTATGCATTGGTACCGAACAAGGGCTAGAAACAGTCAACTTAATTTGACGCGCTGCCTAAGGAACATCTGCTCTCGATTCTGGGGGATCGGGCGTAGCGCCAGCGGGATGGGCGATCGCCACGTGATGGTGACCGATGGCGACTCTTGCAATGTTGACACCAATTTGATGTAGATGTAGAATTGATGGCATGAAGCGCAGCCAAATCCAGCTTCCTGATCGGCTCTATGAGCGGCTCAAGAAGCAAGCCGCAGATGAAGAAAGCACGCTTGCGGAACTCATGAGGAAAGCAGGGGAGTATTACCTTTCGGTTCATCCCCTTCCATCAAGCCTGTCTCGCTCCTGGATTCCACCGGATCCTGTGAACCTTGGCGCCTTTCTCGCTTCAGAAGACCGCTGGCGGGAACTCGCAAATGACGGTGAGACTGCCCCATGATTTCCTGTGATACCAACATATTTCTCCATGCCTGCAATGCCCAGAGCGTGCTGCAAAGGCCCGCAGCTGCGTTCTTCGCGGAGCATGCCGATGATGCTGAGTTCGCGGTCTGTGAACTTGTCCTTATGGAACTCTACGTCTTGCTGAGGAATCCGGCCGTGGTGACCAATCCGCTGTCCGCCCCGGCGGCTGTTGAAATCTGCCACGGCTTTCGCCGCAATCCCCACTGGCGCGTCGTGGATTATCCCGGCAGCTTGATGGAGGCGATTTGGCAGAGGGTTGCCAGACCCGAAACGGCTCGAAGGTCGATATTCGATGCCCGCCTGGCTTTGACCCTGCGCCATCACGGAGTCACTCAATTTGCCAGCTCGAACGAAAAGCATTTCGGCGAATTTGGATTTGAGCGGGTCTGGAATCCCCTGGCCTGATCAGGCCTTATCCCCCTCCCCAGCCTGGGAGTTTCCCCTCCCAAGGCCCTGGGTATAAATTCGGCTGTTGCGCGTAATGTCGTAGGTGGAACGCCGGTCCGGAGGGAGGTCCTCGACGCTGCCGGGGACGAAACCGAGACGGAGGAACCAGTCGGCTGTTTTCGTCGTAAGGAGGAAGACCCCTGCGAGGCCGGCCTTCCTTGCCTCCCCGAGGAGATACTTCACGATCCTCTCCCCGATGCCCTGGCGTCCATAGCCTGGGTCGACGGCGATGGCGGCGAGCTCGCCCCGGTCGGGAGGGAAGCGATAGAGGGCACCGCAGCCCCGCACGGTACCATCGCTCTCGAAGACGGCGTAGTCGGAAAGGCGGCGCTGGAGGTCGGTTTCGCTGCGCCGGACCAGGATGCCCTGCTCGACGGGACCCTCCATGATGCGGAGTACCTCGGCAATGTCGTCGGAACGCATCGGCCTGATGTTCTCGAAGGGGTCGCTGTGCACCATGATGCCGTAGCCCCAGGACGAAAAGATCTCCTTGAGGACGCTGCCGTCCATGTCTCCGTCGATGATGTGGATGCGCTCGACTCCTTCCTTGCAGGCTGCGACGCTGTGGATGAGTATGTCGCGGTCCGAGGGGGCCATGGCGACGGAGGGGTCTTCGGCGATCGAGGCCGCTGCCTGGGGCGTCATCCTGCTCACGCAGCCATCGTGGACGCCGATGCCCTCCCGTGATGGGTCGATGAGCATGAGGGAGAGGGGCTCGCCCTCGGTGAGGAAGAAGAGCTTCCGCGCCTTGAGCCCGACGGCAAGCCGGGTCGCGAGGTCCACCGACGAGATGTTGTAGGTTTCCCCGATGGAACTCCAGCCGATGCAGGGGAGGATGGGGACAAAGTCGTCGTCCATCGAGCGGACAAGGAGGTCAACGTAGACCTTGTCCACAAGGCCTGTCCTCTGGAAGTCGACGCCGCCGATGACGCCGCAGGCCCGGGCACGCACCCAGTTGCTGATCACGGCCTCGACGCCATTCCGCGCAAGCTGGTTCATGAGCCGCGTCGCCGTGTCAAAGGCGGCCATCTGGATGAGGGGCATGGCTTCGGGAGGCGAGACTCGGAGGCCGTTGACGCGGCGGGTTTCGATGCCGTTGGCGGCGAGGAGCTCGTCGATCCGGGTCCCGCCCGAGGGCACGAGGACGATCCGGATCCCGTTTTCATGGAGGAGGGTGAGGTCGCGGAGGAGGCCGGGGAAGGAGGGCCCGTCAATGAGGCGCGAGCCGATCCTGAACACGAAAACCGAACCCTTGAAGCGCTGGGCGTAGGAGAAAGCCTGTCGGATGAGGTCGATCTCGTCCCTCATTGTCAACTCTTCGCAGCTCATCCTCTGTCCGCCTCCGCTTCCAAAGGACTGATTGTAGCAAAGTCAGCCACGCTTCACTATGCCTCGAGCTTTGTTCTGGGCGGACTCAGCCTGACGGTGAGTTCGGCCGACCTTCTGAGCTTGCCGGATCTGCCTGGCCTTCCGGGTTGGCCTCAGCGATGGCCTCAGCTTCCTTGGCCTTGGCTTCCTTCGCCGCCTCTGTTCGGAGCCTCCTGCTGTATAAGTAAACCAGGATGGCCGTTACAAAGGCGACGTCGGATACCGTGGAAGCCACCGTGTCAGGGAGCTTGATTCCGATGAAGCTAAGACCGCCCATCCCCACGAGCACGAGGGCGAGTCCTACAATGATCCCGTTCATTAGCTTCGGCGAGGGCTTGGTCAGGAAACTGGGCAGCATGGCGGCATTCCTCCGGCTGGGCATCATCGGGGATGGCAGACACTTTGTCTATGCCGAGTCTCCTTCCTCACTGGCATGATTGCGGCGCTACCTGACCTTCCCCTCTTCCCAAGGATACGGGGAGATCTCTGCCTGAGGGCGTGATTTGCACTTTCGCTAGTAGAAGATTAACCTTAGGCCCGTCCCGTCCTTCTCCCTTTTCAAGGGGATAAGGTTTTGGATCGTTGGAGGAAGACTGGTATGTCGAGTGAGCCGAAGAAGACCCTCCTTCTCGTTGAAGACGAGTTCCTTCTCGCCATGAATGAGAAAAAACAGCTGGAGAGATATGGTTACAGCGTTGTAATGGCCGATTCAGGCGAGAAGGCTATCGAAGCCATCAATGGAGGAGGCGTCTTTGATCTTATCCTCATGGACATCAACCTCGGGAATGGGATCGATGGAACCCAGGCGGCTGACCAAATCCTGAAAGACCATGAAATCCCTATAGTGTTCCTGTCATCCCACTTGGAACCGGAGATTGTCGGGAAGACAGAGAGGATCACCTCCTACGGTTATGTCGTCAAGAATTCGTCGATTACTGTCCTCGACGCATCCATCAAGATGGGTTTCAAGTTGTTTGATGCCCACCAGAGAATAGCGTCCATAAACGCCAGGCTGAAAGCGACACTTGACGCCCTTCCAGACCTTCTATTCGAGGTTGGCCTCGATGGAACCTATTACTCGATTCATGCGCAAAGGCCGGACTTGCTCTACAAGTCAGTTGATGAGCAGATCGGGAAGAAGATTCATGACGTTCTCCCTGCCCAACCCGCAGAAGTGCTGATGTCCGCAATTGCCGAAGCGAATGAAAAGGGTTTCTCCATCGGCAAGCGGTTTGAGATCGACGTCCCTGCTGGCACAAGATGCATCGAGCCTTTGGTGACCCGTGTCACTGGTTCCATGTCCCAGCCGCGTTTCATCTTCCTTGCCCACGACATTACGGAACAGGCAAAACTGGAAGAATCACTGGAGAAAAGGATCCTCCTGCTCACAGCGCCACTTGATTCTCCTACTTCCATCGCTTTTACCGATCTCTTCAACCTGGCTGAAATCCAGCAGATACAGGACGACTTCTCGAAGGCAACCGGCGTCGCATCGATAATAACCATGGTCGACGGAACTCCCATTACCGCACCGAGCAATTTCTGCAGATTCTGCAGCGAGATTGTGAGAATGACCGCAATCGGGAATGCAAACTGCCTGAGATCAGATGCGGAACTGGGTAAATTGGACAGCACGGAACCGATCATCCAGCCCTGCTTGAGCGGTGGACTTTGGGATGCGGGGACTAGCATATCTGTCGGGGGCAAACATATCGCCAACTGGCTTATCGGCCAGGTTAGAGATGAGACGCAGACAGAAGAACAGATAAGGGAATATGCCAGAAAGATAGGAGCTGATGAGCGGACATTCATCGAAGCCTTCAATGAAGTGCCCATCATGGCAAGAGAAAAATTTGGCCAGATAGCAAGTACCCTTTTCAGGCTTGCAAACCTGCTTTCCAGATTAGCCTATCAGAATGTCCAGCAGGCACGCTTGTTGACTGAGCGGAAAAAGGCTGAAGAGGCTCTTTGCGAGAGCGAAGACCTCTTGAAAGCAGCCCAGGGCATTGCTCATATCGGGAGCTGGAAATGGGAAGTAAAAAATGGAGACGTTGTCTGGTCGGATGAAATGTTTCGTATCTTCGGGGTCGATAAAGCCTCGTTTAAAGGGCGGCTGGGAGATGTAGCCAGGAATGCGATACACCCCGATGACCTGCACATCGTTTTGCCAGCCAACGTTGAAAGCATTGCCAATGTACCGTTTGAGTATCGCATTGTCCTCCCAGATGGCTCCATACGTCATATCTGGGCAAAATCCGACGATACTGTCTTTGATGGCACGGGCAGGCCTATTGTCATGTCAGGGGTAGCTTTGGATATCACCGAGCGGAAAATGGCAGAGATGGCACTCCGTGAGAGCGAGAGAAAATATCGTTCTCTTATTGAAAGCTCCAGTGATGCGTCAGCCGAAGTCGCGGTGCCCCTTGAGGGCAGGACACTGTATTCCCTCGCGAAAGCCAATCCGATAAAAGATGATACCTGAAGAGTGATAATGAACCTTACCCATGCGACTGACATTACCGAGTGCAAACAAGCTGAAGAAAAGGCGAAATCCCTCCTGGTCGAGAAGGAACTGCTGCTGAAAGAAGTCCATCACTGCATAAAGAACAATATGGGAACAATAGAAGCCCTGCTGCTGATGAAGTCGGCGGCCCAGAAGGGATATGGGAGCTATGCCTCTCTGCGGCCGGCATTCATGAAGGCCTCGATGTTGGCGAGGGGGGTCTCCTGGGGTAGATCGCAGCCGGTGCTGAGGATGAAATTCGGCCATGGTCTCATATCCTGAAGCAGCTTGACGACCTCGGACCTGACTGACTCCGCTGTACCTTGAAGGAGGACGCTGGTGGGATTCACGTTGCCTATGACAGCGACGTCCGGAGGGACGAGTTCCATCACGCGGCGCAGGTCGACGCCGGTCTCCGCGGAGTCGAGGCTCAGGCCATCGACGCCTGCGGCCGCCATGTCTCGCACGAGATTCATCGTGTTCCCGCAGATGTGGTAGACCGTGCTGATGCCGCTGAACCTGCAGCTGTCGTTCAGATGCCTCACGTAATCCGACGAGAACTCGCGGAACTGGGCCGGCCCCAGCATCACGGCGCTCGGCTCGAGGATGCAGATCAGCTGGGCTCCGGCCGAGATGAGGAGACGGGTATATTCCTCGATCTTCTCGGTGGTGAAATCGCAAAGGACGTGCAGCTCCTCCGGACTCACCATCGTGGCTATCGCAGCCTCCTCGGCTCCCATGATGAGTGCCGCGAGGGTGAAGGGCCCGGCGACATAGGCTCCGCGCATCACGTGGGAAGGGAGTCCGATGTTCATGAGCTTGACGGTCTCGATGTAGCCCATGACCCGAGTGTCAAAGGAAAAGCTGACCTTCCGCATGCGGTCGAGATCCGCGATGTGGAAGTGGTC
>JBMOIK010000092.1:0-12379 GCA_049317365.1 Rectinemataceae bacterium
CGACCACTGGGCAAACGCCGCCGGCGACCACTGGGCAAACGCCGCCGGCGACCACTGGGCAAACGCCGCCGGCGACCACGAAAAGCGTTCCCGAGGCGCAGACGGTTGCTCCGGGTTTTTCCTTCGAGGGCAGGGCGAGCTGGTATGGAATCGATTTTCAGGGGAGGCCCACCGCAAGTGGCGAGCTCTTCGACAGGGCGGGGCTCACGGCGGCTCACCGTAGCCTGCCTTTTGGAACCCTGCTCCGCGTGACAACCCGCTCCACTGGCGCCAGTGCCGTTGTCCGGGTCAATGATCGTGGACCCTTTGTAGGGGACCGTGTCATCGACCTCTCGGAGGCGGCCGCGCGTCTCATCGGCCTCGTCGTCGAAGGCACGGGCTGGGTAACTTGCGTGGTACTTTCTCCAGCTGATGCTGCTGCCTTCGGCGCACCCCAGCCATCCGACCCAGGGCCCGGCAGCGGAGCGGTAGCAAAGGCAGGGTATTGCCGGGTCCAGGTGGCCAGCTATCGCGAGGCCAAAAACGCCGAGGCTACGCTCGAACGTCTGAGGCTTTCGGGCATCAATGCTGCAATCGAAGTCGCGGGCGGGTACAGGCGCATTGTGCTTGCCTCGGTTCCTTCCCTCGAATTGGCAGAGCTAAGGTCCCGGCTGAATGCCTTGGGCTATCGTGACCTCCTTGTAACCTGGTTGCCCTAGCCCGTCAGCGGTCTGGCCTGGCGCATTGTATGCCAGGGCCGGTCCGTGCGATCCTCCATCCATGCTTCGCATCGTGCTCTTCGATCTTGACAACACGCTCTATTCAGATACCCTCGGCATGGAACGCGACATCCTCCACCGCATGAACCACTTTGTCGCCAGGCTCCTTGGCCTGGGCGTTCCGGAAGCCGCTGAAATGCGTCGGGAACGGGCCCGGCGCTATGGCACGACCTTGGAATGGCTGATGACCGAGCACCAGTTCTCCGATCCGGAGGCCTGGTTCAGGGCTGTCCATCCGGCGGGTGAGGAGTCGGTCATCAAGCACGATCCGGCGCTCAGGATGCTCCTTGAGTCCATCGACCTGCCCAAGGTGATTTTTACCAACTCCCCTATGGAGCATGCGGAGCGGGTCCTCGACAAGCTTGGGGTGGCAGACCTCTTCGAGCGAACCTATGACATCCGCTACAACGGACTCAGGGGCAAGCCGCATGCCGATGCCATCACGCGCGTTCTATCAGCCTGCGGCACCGAAGCTGCCGAAAGCCTCCTTGTCGACGATGTGCCGAAATATGTCCGCGGGTTCGTCGAGGCTGGCGGTCATGGCCTCCTTTTCGACGAGTTTGGACGCTATGGCGAGGAATCCTTTCCGACCATCCACAGCCTCATCGAGCTGCCAGGCCTAATCGAGGCCTTCAAGAACGAGGAAGACCAGCTTTCCCTGTTCTAGCCCGTATCGATTCGCTGCGCCCCGCCGGGCTTCCTGCGAGCCTGTCACGGGCTGCGTCATAAGGCAGCTGTCATGTTTTCCCGCTGATTGCCCCAGGCCCCGTTGACCCCCTTCGGCCTCCGGACTACTCTGACGCACACCACGAGGAGGATGCCATGCCTGAATCACGGGGCTCCGAAAGCACTGTAGTTGTGAATCTCTCGAACCGCCATATCCATGTATCGCGAGAGGATCTTGATGCCCTTTTCGGCACGGGACACCAGCTTGCCAAGACCAAGGACCTGAAGCAGCCCGGACAGTTCGCCTGCGACGAAACTGTCACGATCAAGGGCCCGAAGGGCATGTTTGAGGCTGTCCGGATCCTGGGGCCCGAGCGCAAGGAAACCCAGTGCGAGATCCTTGCTTCCGACGTGTTCAAGCTCGGCGTTCCCGGCTGTCCAACCCGCGAGTCGGGCCAGCTCGAGGGCTCGATGGGCATGGAGATAATCGGTCCCGCAGGCAGCGTGAAAAAAGACAAGGGTCTCATCATCGCCAAGCGGCACATCCACTTCGACCCACCTGCAGCCCTTCGCTTCGGCGTAGTGGACAAGGAGCTTGTGTCCATCCGCGTTGGCGGCGAGCGTTCCGCGGTCTTCGAGAATGTGGTGTGCCGGGTGCACCCGACCTATGCCCTCGAATGCCACCTCGACTTCGACGAGGGCAACGCCGTGGGCATTGGCAACGGCACGATGGGCGAGGTGCTTCGCCACGCGAAAGAATGGACGGCGACCGAAGGCCAGGCGGCGCCGAGATGAGCAAGGTGATACTCAAGGCCGAGGATCTCGACGGCTACCTGAGCTCCTCGGACAAGGAAATCCTCTCCCGCATGGACGACCTGTACCGCCAGGCCATGGTCAGCTTCAACATCCTCTCGCACGGGTCCGACCCAGGCGTCAGGCAGCGGGAGGAAACCAAGCTCATCGAACACTACAGCGTCATGGGCACGGTGATGCGGGAGATCTGTTCGAAGGAACCCAGGATCCAGGTCTACTCCTTCGTGACGCCGCAGGAGAACCACGGCGAGGTCAGCCGGCTCATAGCCAAGCTCCGGGACCTGAAGACGGAGCGTGCCGAGTTCACCTACTATGTCCAGCGTGCCTTCGAACTCCTGTTCAACCAGGCCTTCGCCGGTGCAGGGGCTTCCGGCTCCGGAGCCGGTCCCCGCAAGAACCATCTAATTGTGAAGACTCCGGTGAACATACCGGTGCAGAACTACGCTGTCCACAAGATCCCCGACGTCGATGAGCAGGTCAAGGACACGGTGATGTGCGTGATGCTGCGCGGTGCCCTCCTGCCCTCGATGATCCTGTCGAAGGAGATCGAGGAGTACTCGTCGCAGCGGCATGTGACCCCCTTCGCCCTGTTCCGGATCAAGCGCGACGATTCCAAGAGCGAGTACGACATGGAATACATCCTCGACCTCGGCCGCTCCTACTTCAGCCTCGAGGAGCTGGACGGAAAGGACCTTGTCTTCGCCGACCCGATGAACGCGACAGGGGGCAGCCTCGTCACTGTGGTGAAGTACCTCCTCGACCAGGGCGTGAAGCCGAAATCGGTGCGCTTCCTCAACGTGATCTCGGCGCTCAAGGGTGCCCTCCGCATCGTGCGCGCCATCGAGAACACCACTGTCCACACGCTGTGGATGGATCCCGTCCTCAACGACAGGGCCTACATACTGCCAGGGCTCGGGGACGCCGGCGACCGCATCAACGGCAGGGACGGGGAGACCCGCTCGAGGGACATGCTCCAGCTCATCGCCGATTACGGTGCCAACATAGCCGACCTCTACCGCTCCCAGATACGGACGATCGAGGAGACGGTGCTCAGGCGATGAGTCCCGGACGGCGCCGTCCTGCCCTTGCCCCTTTCGTCATAGTTGCTAATATCGCAATTATGATGATAATGGGAGCCTGCGCCTCGGTTCCCGACCGCAGGGACCTCGCGCTGGAGTGGTACGGCGTGGGAAACGCCTATCTGGCGGCGCAGAAATGGGCGGAGGCGGGCAAGGCTTTCGATCGCGCCATCTCGCTGGACCCGACCCTGGTCGCCGCTTCCTACAATGCCGCCCGTGCCCTCGTCGAAGCCGGAAGCTATGACCGCGCGGTCGGTCTGGCCGACGAGCTCCTGGCCAGGAACCCCGGCAACGTACGCTTCCTTTCCATCAAGGCCTACGCGCTCTGGAAGGCGGGGCAGGCCGCCCTGGCCACGGAGACCTATGAACTGGCCTACGCCCAGGACCGTTTCGCGGCCGACGTCGTATACAACTCCTCGGTCCTCCTCCTCGATGCGGGGAAGCCAGCCGAAGCGGCCGAAAGGCTTGCCCCCCTTGTTCTGTCCAAACCCGACGACCCAGAGCTCCTCGCCCTCGACGCGCGGGCCCTCGGGGCCGCTGGCAAGGTTCCGGAGGCGATGTCCGCCTGGGAGACCCTCAAGGCCACCGGCAGGATGGATGCGGGTAATTGGGAACTCCTGGCAGGGCTTTACCTCAGGTCAGGCAGCTATGCCAAGGCCCTCGAAGCCCTCTCCGAATGCGTGAAGGCCGACCCGAAGCGGGCCTCGGCCTGGTTCGCGGCGGCGAAGGTCCGGCTGACCCTCGCCGATGACGGCAAGGGAGGCCTCGAGGCACTCACGAAGGCCCTCGATGCAGGCTTTGCCGACAAGGAGCAGGCTTCGGCACTCCTCTCCGAGGCCCACCTCCTCGAGCGCGCTGCAGTAGTCAAGGCCCTTGCGGCCAAGGGCCTCGTGGAGGTCGCCGGTGACAGACCCTCGGGCATCGATGCGGGGCCGGGTGGCAAGGGGGCGCAATGAGGATCGAGGATCGTGACCTGGCAATGCTTGCGAGTGCTGATCTCTTCAAGGGCGTCGATGCCCGGGCCCTCGCCCGTGCCCTCGAGGGAAGCGCTGCGGCCATCCATGAATTCGCCGCGGGCCGGGTCGTGCTCCTCGCCGGCTGCGCCTACGCCGATCTCAGGATCATCCTCGAAGGGGATGCGAGCGCAGACATGGTGAGCGCCGAGGGAAAGAGCGTAGTGGTCGAGAACCTCGGAGCAGGCCAGGCAGTGGCTACCGCGGTCCTCTTCTCTCCGGGATCGCGGCTCCCGGTAACCTTGGTCGCGAACTCGCCGCTCCGCGTTGTGGTAATCCCGCGGGCCCTCCTGCTTTCGCTCTGCGGGGAGTTTCCGGCCCTCCTCGAGGCCCTCCTCTTCGACATGGGCCAGCGACTTGCCTTTCTTGCAGACAAGTACCGGAACCTCTCCTTCGCGACCCTCCGCGAGCGACTCGCTGACTGGCTTCTCCGGAGTGCGCAGCGGAAGCCCGAGGGCCTCGAGGTTCGCCTCCAGACCTCCAAGGAGCGGCTTTCAGCCGTCTTTGGCGTTGCCCGGCCAAGCCTGTCCCGGGAACTCGGGGAACTTGAGTCACGGGAACTCATCGAAGTCAGGGGGCGGAGCATCCTCATCAGAAACGAGGAGGGTCTCCGGGCCCTCCGACCGCGATGAGAGGGGCCGGGGACAGTGAAGGGAGCACTCGATGAACGCTGATCCAGGCATGACCCGGGAGGCCGCTGCTCTGGCCAAACGTGCGAGGGACGAGATGGGCCGGAGGCTCGTGGGCAGGGACGAGCTCTCTCGTGGCATCCTTACCGGGATTCTGGCGGGGGGGCACGTCCTTCTCGAGGGCGTTCCAGGCCTCGCCAAGACCCTCGCAGTGCGGACCTTCGCCGACATTTCTGGACTCTCGTTCAGCCGCATCCAGTTTACTCCTGACCTCCTGCCGGCCGACATCACGGGAGCCCTGATCTGGGAACAGAACACGGGGCGCTTCCTTGCGCGTCGCGGCCCGCTTTTTGCCAATATCGTGCTTGCGGACGAGGTGAACCGGGCCCCGGCAAAGGTCCAGTCCGCCCTCCTCGAAGCGATGGAGGAGGGGCAGGTGACAATCGGGGAGGAGAGCCTCAGGCTTCCCGAGCCCTTCTTTGTCATGGCCACCCAGAATCCCATCGAACATGAGGGGACCTATCCCCTCCCCGAGGCGGAACTCGACCGCTTTGTACTCAAGCTCCTCATCGACTATCCGGCCGAAAGCGAGGAGGAGGAGATCGTGCGCCGCTCGGCGGCCACGGGGCAGGCGCCGGTAGGAAAGATACTCGGGCCCGAGGAGATCGCCTTCCTGAAGGCATCCGTTGATGCTGTCCGCCTTGACGACGCGATCCTCCGCTATATCGTGCGTCTCGTGCGCGCCAGCAGGCCCGGTCGCGAACAATCCGGCCAGCACGTCAAGGATCTGTCCCGCTATGTCGAGTTTGGCGCCTCACCCCGCGCCTCCATCCACCTGTCCCGCTGTGCCAGGATCGCAGCCCTCCTCGACGGGCGCGACCACGTCCTCCCCGATGACGTGAAGGCCATGGCCCGCCCGGTGCTCCGTCACCGCCTCGTGATGAGCTACCAGGCCGAGGCCGACAGCGTCTCAGCCGATGCCGTCATAGCGCGTCTCCTGTCCTCCATATCCCTACCCTAGGCCACGGGAAAGCGGAGGCCAGCAGGTGGATCGTGAAGAACTCCACGAGAGGATCAGGAAACTCCTTTTTTCCTCTTCCGCACTTTCGACCTCCTTCTCCCGGGGCGAGTTCCGCTCGGTGTTCAGGGGGCGCGGCCTCGACTTCGATTCGCTGCGAGAATACAGCCCAGGCGATGACGCGAGGCTCATCGACTGGAATGTGTCGGTCCGCTCAAGGCGACCCCATGTCCGGGCCTATCGCGAAGACCGCTCCCTGTCCCTCTTCCTCGTGATAGACCGCTCGGCTTCGATGGACGAGGGCTCTGGACAGCTTTCCAAGGCTGACATGGCCCTCCTTTCGGCAGCCCTCCTCGGACACGCCGCAAGTCTCCGGGACATGCCTGTCGGAGGCCTCCACTTTGACCTGGGCACCTTCGGCTACCGCGACCCCCGGCGGGGCAGGGCCCATGTCCTTGCGCTGGTGGATCAGGGCCTGGATCAGGGCCAGGAACAGGGGCTGGGACAGGCCGCAGGTCAGGGCGGCACAGGACTTGCCGGAGCCCTCGGAACCCTGTCACGCCTCCTGAAGCGCAGGAGCCTCGTTATCGTACTCTCAGACTGGCGCTCGCCCGGCTGGAAGCTGCCATTGGCCATCCTGGGGCGGCGTCACGATGTCGTCGCTGTCCGCATTTCTGACGCACTCGAGCGTGGGCTCCCGAATTCGGGAGGCTTCCCCCTGAGCGACGCGGAAAGCGGCAGGCCCACCTGGGCCGCACTTGGCAGCCGTGGCTTCCGCCGGGCCTGGCAGGATTTCTGGGCAAAAGACAGCGGGCGCATCCATCAGGATCTCGCCGAGTGTCGCGTCGGTCGTCTCGACCTGGACACAGGCGACGACCCGGCTCGGAGTTTTCTCGAATACTTCGATTCGCGGAGACGACGTTTCCCATGAGGCTTCCGCCTCTCGTGCTGGTGCTGACCCTTGTCGGGGCAGCCCTCGGGCAGCCGCTTGCCGGTGAAGTCATCGTGACCGGAACAGGCTATGTGCCCCAGCTCTTCGTCGCAGGGCAGGAGGTGCTTCTCACTGCGCGGCTGGAGATTTCGGGTCCCGAGCCAGGGCCTTTTTCCCTGAGTCCCGGTTCTGGCCTTCCCTTGGCCGAGCTGGACTCAGACCCAGAGGTGAAGTCAGTCTCGCTTTCCCAGGATGGCTCGGGGTGGGTCCTTTCCCTGCGCTTTGTTCCCTGGTCGCAGGGGCCGGGGAGCATTCCGCAGTTTTCCCAGGGAGGCATCGTTTTTCCGGCCCTGACCTTCGAGACCATGTCAACGCTCGCATCAGGAGTCCGTGACCTTGCCCCCCCGAAGCCCCAGCGCGAGCCACCGGGCATGTCCTTCTTTCTCTATGGTTTCGTTGCCCTCGCCCTCGTCCTCGTCCTCGGCAGCGTCGGCTTTGCCCTTTGGGTCATCCCGGCTGCCCAGGCACTCTTGGCCAGGCTCCGCGAGCGCGAGGCCATACGCAGCCTCGAACGTACGCTTGACTGGCTCGAGGCCAACGCAACGGGGGGGGATGCCGCTGCCTTCCACGCCCTCCTGGCACAATCACTCAGGCGCTATCTTGCGAGGCGGCTCTTTCCCGAGGCGGCCACCTTGACGCCTTCGGAGCTCTCCCGTCTGCCCATCAATCAATTCCCCGACGAGGGCTTCCGGGACGAGCTGGCGGCCCTTTTGGGCGAGACCGACCTCGTCCGCTTCGCTCCCAGGCCAGAACCCGGCCTGGCAGAGCCCGCGAAGCTTATGAAGGTCGCCCAGCGCGCCCGCCTTCTCGGCCGCGATGCCGAGCGCTTTGTCGAAGAGGCCGCCGGTGTTCATGCTTGATCGTCCATGGGCACTTCTCCTTTTGGCCGTGATCCCGATCTGGATTGTTCTTCGGCGTTCCAGAGCGATAGGTTTCCGCCTCTTCCTGTCGCTCTCCGATTCACGGGGAGTGGCAGCTCCCCTTCCCCATCCATGGTGGAGGGGCATCGACAGACTCAGGGAGGGTTTCGCTCTGGCGGGCTTTGCCGTGCTCATCTTTGCCTTCGCAGGGCCGGCCCTGGTCTCGCAATCCCTCCTCTACCTTGAGCGCGGCGACGAGATCATCATGGCCATCGATGTCTCCCCTAGCATGGCTGCTGAGGATTTCCGGCCGAGCCGGCTTGGGGCAGCCTCCGCCCTCGTGAAGGGCCTCCTGGCCAGCCGCAGGAACGAGGCTGTAGGACTGGTGGCCTTTGGTAGCGAGGCAGCCCTCCTCTGTCCTCCCACCCTGGACCATGCAATGGTTGCCAGGCGGCTCGGCGAGCTGAAGCCGGGCATGCTCGGCGATGGGACCGCCCTTGGCACTGGTATCGCGGTGGCAGCTGCCCACGGTGGCACCGCGCTGGCGGAACGGAAGCGGTACATCGTCGTGCTGACCGATGGTGAAAGCAACGCGGGAGCCATCGCCCCCGGGAGCGCGGCCGATCTCGCCTTCGAGGCTGGTTTTTCCATTTCAGTGGTCGGCATCGGCAGCAAGGGCCAGGTCCCCTTGAGCTACGCCGATCCGGGTACGGGGACTACGAGGAGTGGGACCCTCGACTCGGGCTTCGATGCAGAGGGACTTGCCGCCATCGCAGGGCGGGGTGGTGGCATCTATCACGACGCCTCCGACAGCAAAGGCCTCTCGGCTGCCTTCGATAGTGTCGCCGAACAGAGCCTCTCCCTCTCGCGCACGCGGTCAGTGAGCAGCGAGCGTTCGATGGCACCCCTTTTCAGCCTCATCGCCTTCGCCCTCATCGCTTTGTCACGATTTCTGGGCCTCGTCATCGGGGTGGAGCTGCCATGATCCTCGACCATCCTGTCTTCCTCTGGCTCCTCACCCTCCTCCCTCTCGAACTCGTTTTGGTCTGGAGAAGGACGAAGCCGCTCTCGATCTCCCTGTCCGCCTTGACAGCGCCTGGTCAGGCCCGGACCCGGCTCCGTAGGCTGGCCCGCATTTTAGGGACAGGCGCCTCCCTCCTGTTCATCGCTTCGATGAGCCTTGCCCTCGCTGGTCCTTCCTGGGGGGAGGGCTCTGAGAGGGTTGAGCGGAGCGGACTTGAGGTGGCCCTCGTTCTCGACGTCTCGCGCAGCATGGTGGCAGAGGACGCTGTCGGGTCACGGCTTTCGGCAGCGGTGGCGCTGGCGCGCCTGCTTATGGCCAGGGCACCAGGGGCGAGCTTTTCCATGGTTGTGGTCAAGGGGGAGGCTGTGGTGCTTGTGCCCATGACCGAGGATCGTGACGCCATCGACTCTGCCCTGAGCTACGCCTCGCCCTCGATCATCAGCCGGAAGGGCACCGACCTTGGTTCTGGCATCGAGGCCGCCCTCTCCTCCTTCACCGCCCTCGCGGGCAGGGGGCGAATTGTGGTGGTCCTCTCCGATGGCGGGGACCTCGATCTGCGCGCCAGGGCAGCGGCTGCCCAGGCCAAGGAGCGTGGCGCGCGCATCTATGCGATCGGTTTTGGGAGCGCTGAGCCCGTCACCATCCCAGGTCCTGAGGGCAGGCCCCTTGTCGAAAAAAACGGAAAACCCATCCGTGTATCCCTGGATTCCAGCCTGCTCAGGGCTCTTGCCTCGGTAACAGGGGGGCATTACTACGACGCTGCCGAGGCTTCGACCCTCCAGTCGATCGTTTCCGAGTTCGACAGGGAGGGGCAGACGGGGATCCGGGAGATTGCCCGGACCCAGGATCGCGGGCCACTCTTCCTCTTCCTCGCCCTCCTCGCCTTCATCGGCCGCTTGGCAGCGCGGATGCTCGCGACTGCGAGGGTACCTTCCCGCATGCAAGGGACCCCGCAGTGAGGGCTTCCCTGGCCGCAGCCTCCCTGGCTGCGCTTGCCGTGGTCCTGGCCTTGTCTGGATCCTGTGCGATGGCAGGTGACTACGCCACGATCCTCAGGGCCAACCGGCTGCACCGTGAGGGCCGCTACGGCGAGGCTGCCTCGCTCTACCTCAGCCTCCACGAGCCTGCCTGGGCTTCTGTCATCAACTATGACCTGGCTAACTCCTGGGCAGGGGTCGGAGAATACAAGGCAGCCGCTTCCCTCTACCTTCGCGCCCTTCGCGAGGGCGAACCGGCGATAAAGGCCATGGCAGCCTACAATCTAGGGGTGCTGGACTACGGGCGAGGCGACTATGAGGCTGCCTGGAGGGCCTTCAAGGAGGCGCTGCGGGGAAAGCCCGGGGACCAGGATGCGCGTCGCAATCTCGAGCTATCCTGGCGGGCCTGGAAAAAGGAGGGCGCTGCGCCTCTCGGCAGTCCCGCCCCCGTTGCACGCGGGCGCAGCGAGGGCAGTCCCGAGATTCTCAAGCTCTTCCGCCGTCTGGAGACCGGATCATGGCGACCTGGTACCGGGGAGGATCCCAGGGATGATGTCCGTGACTGGTAAGCCAGGGCTGCACCCTTCCTGGGCCCTTCCCTCCCTCCTCCTCCTCTTCCTTGCCCTCTTCCCCGGCGCTGGTTTCGCCGAGTCGACGGACCTCGGGATCCAGGGAGGGGTTTACCGCGTAACCATGGACCTTCCTGGCATCCCCCCTCCCCTCGACTCCGTCCTTGTCTGCAGCCTTGTCATCCATGGCCTTCGCGACGCCCGTCTTGAATCCTATCTCCTCGATCCCGGGCTCTCCGTCGAAAGTATGGCCGGGAAGCCCTTTGTTGCAGCCAGCGAGGCGCGGGGGACCGAGATCCTGCTCGGCCTGCGATCGTCTGTGTCCGGTCGAAGGGCAATCAGAGGGCTCCGCTTTGTGGGCGAGGAGGGTGGCTTCGAGATTCCGCGGATTGAGGTCAGCTTTACGGATACTGCCCAGCCAGGTATCCTTGCACAGGGTGAGTCCTGGGAATGGGCAGCGCCTGTGACGGTTACCCGCTTCGAGGGCTTTCGCCTCCGCCTGCGCTCGCGGTCAGGAATTCCTGATGGCTCCTGGCCCGCCTTTGCCCTGCCTGAAGGCCTTGTTCTCGAAACGGGCAGCGATGGATTCTCCTGGGTCGCTACAGCCCTCGAGGCTGGCAGCCTCCTCCTGCCCGAAGCCGATATCAGCGCAAAGCCCCGGGGCTTTGCTCCTGCCTTCAGAATAACCGTGCGGGATATTCCCCCGTCTATTTCCTCGAGCCGGGCGATCGGCAATTTTTCCCTCTCGCTCGACGGGCCTCCGAGCGCGCTCTCGGGCGATAGGGTCTTGCTACGGGTCATTGTTTCGGGGCGCGGCAACTTTCCCTTCCTGACCCTTCCGGCGCCCCTCCTCAGCTTCGAGGGGCAGGCCCTGCCTCCCGGCGACGCAAGCTGGCGCCGCGTCGATGCCTTCAGAGCCGATGGGGAGAGCTGGGTAGGGGAAGCGTCCTGGGAAATCTGGGTCAGGATCCATAGTCCAGGCCTGTTCGAGCTCGGGGTGGCATCCTGGCCCTGCCTCACTCCAGGCGGCGAAGTGAAGGCCCTCGCGAGCGAGACCTTCACGCTACGGATCGCTTCGTCGGATGATGGGCGAGGCAGGGGGGCCATGGCGGCAGTGGAGCGCCTCTCGAAGCTGCTCAAGGTCCGGCGGGGGGACAGCATCACGGCCTTCCTGGCTGCCCTGTCGCGTGGTGACACAGCAGCTGCCAGGGTCCTCGCCGCCGGCCTTGGACCAGGCAGGCAGGGCAGGGCTGACCGCGTCCTCAGCGAGGCTGCCATCTCCTTTTCCGTAGGTAGGGCAGGGGAGGGCCTGGCAAGCCTCTACCGCGCCGCCAGGCGTGAGGACGCAAGCCTTCGCCCCGTGGCAGGTTTGGTTGCGGCCGATCTTGGTGCGGAGCTCCCCGATTTCAGGTCCTGGCCCAATCCCTTTGTCGCCCTGGCCTCTGCCCTCGCCGTCCTGGCCGCCTTTTTCCTCGTAATAGTGAAGAGGCGAAGGCGTGGCCGGGCCGCTTCCCTGGCCAGCCCTTTGCCTATCGCGCTCGCTCTTGCCGCCATTCTCGCCACTGCGGTTTCAATCGCGGCATTTCAGGAAGGAAGCCGCATCCACTATCTGTCGTGGTCCCCATATCTCGCTGCCCTTCCCTCCCTGGATGCCGAGTCATCGCTGGCTGTCGACCCCGGCAGGAACGGAAATCGTCTCGCTTCGGTACCCGGCTGGATCTACCTCCGCTTTTCCAACGGGAGCTCAGGCTGGATTTCTGACACTATGGTATATTCCTGGTGAGCATGGACTTCGGAAAGCTTCTGGATGAATGGGACCGCCGCTCGGCGCAACCCGGCGGCCTCGACGCCGCCTCCGACGCGGAGCGGAAGGCCCGGGCCGAGGAGGCCTCGAAGCGGGACCGGCTTGACGCGCAACGCGAGGTGGCACGGAAGCGGCGTGAGGCTGCGCGCTTCACCATGGAAGCCTGGCTCGACGAGCA